>CAZQCL010000024.1:0-18387 GCA_964592435.1 uncultured Oscillospiraceae bacterium | reverse complement strand
ATGACAAGGCTGTTAAGACAGGAACGGTTATTTCCACTGTTTTTGCCTTGATTATAGCAGGCGGAGCATATTTTGTCGGCGGCTTCGGTAGACTATTTCTTGATAATAATATGCCTATCGGTGCGAATGGCAAGCTAAATCCCGATATGGTCATGCCTATGGTACTTGAAATGGCATTGCCGGATGCTTTGATAGGTGTTATTGTAATTTTAGTACTTTCAGCCTCCATGTCCACATTGTCCTCAATTGTTCTGGTATCCAGCTCATCAATTTCAATGGATTTGATAAAGGGAACTCTGTTTCCTAAAATGAAAAATGAAAATGTGATGCTGCTGATGAGGATTTTGTGCGGTATATTTGTCGTATTGTCCTTTATGGTTGCTGTAACGCCCAATACCATATTGAGCCTGATGTCGTTTTCCTGGGGAACAATAGCTGGCGCTTTTCTGGCACCCTTTATCTATGGTCTGTATTGGAAAGGAACCACAAGGTCAGGGGCTTGGGCTGGTTTTATTTCAGGCTTTTCAGTATCGATAATAGGTGCCATAATTACTAAAATGAATGCGGCGGTTGCCCCGAATATAGGTGCGGCTGCTATGATAGTTTCGCTTATTGCTGTTCCGCTTGTGAGCCTATTGACTGCAAAGCTGCCTGAAAAACATGTAGAGAAGGTCTTTAAGGACAGTTCTACCATGGAATTGGAAGCGAAAGCTTAAATTGACTGTTCCTTTACAAAACGTATAATAGAGTTTAGAATATAGTATGAAAATCAGGGCTGAATAAGTTTCACAAATTAAACTTTGTGATAAATTTATTATTCAGCCCTAACTAAATATAGATTATAGAACAGGAGACATGAGGGGAGCAAAATGAAAAAACTGATGTTGGGCAACGAGGCGGTTGCAGCAGGTGCGTATGAAGCCGGCGTAAGAGTGGCATCGGCGTATCCGGGCACGCCAAGCACAGAAATAACAGAAAATATCGTAAAATATAAAGAAATATATGCGGAGTGGTCTCCTAACGAAAAGGTAGCTTTGGAAGTAGCGATTGGGGCTTCAGTAGCGGGAGCAAGAGCCATTTGCTCCATGAAGCACGTTGGACTTAATGTAGCGGCGGATCCGCTATTTACTGTTTCTTATACAGGTGTAAATGGTGGCCTTGTCATTGTAGTTGCGGATGATCCCGGTATGCATAGCTCTCAGAATGAACAGGACTCCAGACTGTATGCGCGGGCATCAAAAACTCCTATGCTTGAGCCGTCAAATAGTCAGGAGTGTAAGGATTATGTGAAGGATGCTTTTGATATAAGCGAAAAATTCGATTGTCCGGTTATTGTAAGGCTTTCAACTCGCATAGCACATTCGCAGAGCATTGTGGAAACTGCTGATAGGCAAAATGATGAGCTGAAGCCCTACGTAAAAGATTCCGGGAAATATGTAATGATGCCTGCCATGGCAAAAAAGAGGCACGTCGAGGTCGAGAAAAGAATGGCTGCATTGAGGGATTTTGCCCAAGAAACCTCTCTAAATATAATTGAATGGGGGACTACTGATGTGGGCGTGATTACCTCCGGTATTTCCTACCAATATGCAAGAGAAGCCTTTGGAGATGTTTCCTATTTGAAGCTGGGAATGGTACATCCGCTGCCTGATAAATTGATTGAGGATTTTGCCGCAAAGGTTGGAAGGCTTTATGTGATTGAAGAGCTGGAGCCATTTATAGAGGATCAGATTAAGAAGCTTGGAATAAAGGTTATAGGGAAGGATAAGCTTCCTGTTATCGGTGAATATTACGCATCGCTGCTGAAAGAGAAGCTGTTTGGAATTGAACAGGAAAAATCATATGATATTGATAAGGAGTTTCCCGGACGGCCTCCTGTTATGTGTCCCGGTTGCCCGCACAGGGGAACTTTCCATGTACTGAAGAAGCTGAAGCTTACAGTTACCGGGGATATCGGATGTTATACCCTGGCTGCGCTGCCTCCCGTAGAGACTATGGATACCTGTGTTTGCATGGGGGCAAGTATCGGCATGGCTCATGGAATAGAAAAGGTAAGGGGAAGGGAATTCGGAAAGAAGACAGTTGCCGTGCTGGGGGATTCAACGTTTATACATTCCGGGATCACAGGATTGATAGATGTAGTGTATAATAAGGGATGCTCCACGGTTATTATTTTGGATAATTCAATAACGGGAATGACCGGACATCAGCACAATCCCACAACAGGCTTGACTATAAGAAACGAACCGACAAAGCAGGTGGATCTTGAGCTGCTTGCAAGGGCTGTGGGAGTTGACAGGGTAAGAATAGCTGATCCCTTTAATCTGAAAGAGTTTGAGAAGATTGTTAGGGAAGAAACAGAGGCGGATGAACCATCTGTTATTATTGCACAAAGACCGTGTGCGCTGCTTAAAAGCGTGAAATATGAAGGTCCGCAGAAAATAAATGAGAATTGCAGAATGTGCAGGAGCTGTTTAAGGATAGGCTGCCCCGCTATTGTTGACAAGGGTGACACAATAGAGATAAACAGTGCTCTATGTGTTGGCTGCAAGCTATGTACAGAAATGTGCAGCTTTAATGCAATTGAAAAGGCCGGTGACAAAAATGAGTGATTTAAATATTATGATTGTAGGGGTAGGGGGCCAGGGAACACTGATGGCCAGCCGCTTGCTCGGAAATGTTGCAATGCAGCTCGGACATGATGTAAAGGTTTCGGAAGTCCATGGAATGTCGCAAAGAGGCGGCAGCGTGGTCACATATGTGAAGATGGGCGAGAAGGTTTATTCACCGATTATTGAAAAGGGTGAAGCTGATATTATATTGGCCTTTGAAAGGCTGGAGGCACTTCGATGGATTGATTATTTAAAGCAGGGCGGTTCGCTGATCCTGAATAATCAGAAAATTGACCCGATGCCGGTTATAATCGGAAAGGCAGATTATCCGGAAGCTATAATCGAAAGATTTAAGAATGGCGGAATTCGCTTGTTTACGGTTGATGGCCTCAAGATTGCAGAAGAATGTGGCAACACTAAAGCCGTTAATGTTGTTTTGATTGGGCTTCTTGCCGCCACAACTAATATTGACAAAAAGCTATGGGAAAGGGCTTTGGAGGAAGTAATTCCACCCAAAGTACTTGAGGTTAATAAGAGAGCTTTTGAAAAAGGATATATTTGTTTATAATTATGAAACAGCCTGTTAGCTTTTGTGTGGGGCGGGTTGACCCGTAATCCCTGAAAGTTATTCTCACGGGAGAATTGGATGGGCACATTACAATTACAAGGAGGGTCCTGAAAAAATGTATTGGAACCAGGCACGGGAATGCATGCCCAGAGAAGAAATGCAAAAGCTGCAGAATGCACGGCTGGCCAAGACTGTAAAGAGGGTATATCATAATGTTTCTTATTACAGAGAGAAAATGCAGAATATGGGGATTGAACCGGGAGATATTAAAGGAGTCGATGATCTTTCCAAGCTTCCATTTACTATCAAACAGGATTTGAGGGATACGTATCCCTACGGCTTGTTTGCGGTGCCCTTGAGTGAGATCATCAGGATCCATGCGTCTTCAGGAACAACGGGAAAACAGACAGTGGTAGGCTACACAAGAAAGGATATCGATACCTGGGCGGAGGTAATGGCCAGAACTCTTACCAGTGCGGGCGCTACAAAGGAATCAGTTATTCAGATAGCGTATGGTTATGGCCTTTTTACCGGTGGATTTGGCGCACATTACGGTGCGGAGAGGATTGGCGCCTCAGTGATTCCTATTTCCGGAGGAAATACAAAAAGGCAAATGCAGATAATGAAAGACTTCGGAACAACCGTGCTTGCCTGTACGCCTTCATATGCCATGTACATGGCGGAAGAACTGGAAGAGGCGGGGATAAAGAAAAGTGAGCTAAAGCTCAAATCAGGCATATTCGGTGCCGAACCCTGGTCTGTTGCTATGCGCAATGAGCTCGAAAAAAAGCTTGGAATTTTAGCGATTGATATATATGGGCTCAGTGAAATCATGGGTCCCGGCGTTGCATCAGAATGTCCTTGTAAATGCGGCCTTCATGTGCAGGAGGATCATTTCATCCCGGAAATCATTGATCCTGAAACACAAGAGGTATTAGCCCACGGTGAAAAAGGAGAGCTTGTTTTTACTACGATTACTAAGGAGGGCTTGCCATTACTACGTTACAGGACCAGGGACATATCTTCTTTGGAATATGAAAAGTGCGATTGTGGCAGGACAAACGTGAGAATAAGCAGGATATCAGGACGTACTGATGACATGTTGATAGTAAGAGGTGTGAATGTTTTTCCTTCTCAAATCGAAAACGTTTTGCTGGAATTGGGAGATACGGCACCCCATTATCAGATTATCGTAAACAAGGTCGGAAGCCTTGATGTTATGGAGATCTGGGTTGAGATGACACAGGCTTTGTTCTCCGATGAGGTTAAGCGCATTGAGGATTTAGAGAAAAAAATAAGAAAAGAAATAGAAAACACACTTGGATTAACCGCTAAAGTGAGGCTTGTGGAGCCTAAATCCATTGCAAGGAGCGAGGGCAAGGCAAAAAGAGTAATAGACAAACGAAATCTGGATCAATAGATCGTTTTAAGGAGGTTTAGTCATGTTCGTAGAGCAGATATCCATTTTTTTAGAAAACAAATCAGGGAGACTTGCTGAGGTGACAAAAGTACTTGGCGAAAATGACATTGATATCAGTGCATTGTCTATAGCGGATACAACTGATTTCGGTATACTCAGACTTATTGTTAATAAGCCTGATAAGGCTGAAAGAATTTTGAAGGAGAACGGATTTACAGTCAGTTCAACAAATGTCATTGCCATTGAGGTGGCAGATAAGCCGGGAGGGCTGTCGAAGGCTTTGGAGGTCTTGCATGACGCGCAGATTGGCATTGAGTATATGTATGCATTTGTGGGCAAGACAGAGGATGATGCAATGGTACTTTTGAGAGTAGATGATCACGATAATGCTGTAAAGGCGCTCGAAGCCAATGGTATCAAGGTGTTGACGGCCAGTCAGGTTTATAAGCTGTAGAGCATGCATGATGTGCATATTAGATATCGGCAGTACCATTTGCTTCAGTTCTGTTTACAAGCACATATAGCAGTGTTGCCCTTTCGCAAAAAAGTAGTATGTGCAATGTAATATTTCGCTTTAGCGAAATCTATTCACAAACAGCACTGCCGGTATTTAAGCTGAAATGTCACTGTCGGTATCTGAACTGAACATCAAATTTATATATTAATCTTTAACCCTACAATTTATTTAAAACATACTTCAACACGCTGTATTTGAATTTGCCCATATCGCTTTTTGCTGCATTCATAAAGTCGGCATAGAAATCACAGACCTGTTGTTTTTCCTTTTCCGTAGCTTCGTCCGGACCGTACCTGTACTTTATAAAGATATCCGTGATGTTTTTGAATTTCATGGAGCCAAAGTACATGCGGGAGTCTATTCTTTCCGAATATTCAGACGGCGTTTCGGAGGGCATTAGACCAAGCCCCAACAGACTCAATACTTTTTCATAATAATCATAAAAGTTCACGATGCTTTCCCTGGCGGCCAGACTGGTCAATTTATACAGTCTGTAACGGCTTGCTGCCATATTGAATGATATCAAAGCACCAAATAGAATTATGAGGCTAGCAAGGGCTAGCAACATGATGGTAGTAGTTGAAAGTCCTTTGGATTCCTGTACTTCAAAATCAAACTGTCCGAAGTCTTGATTAGCGTATTGCTCCATCATATTCATGTAATCAGAGTAGGCAACATCATACCCTGTTCCATAGCTTACACCAGTCATCCTGGTGGAATAAAAGTTCGATCTGAAGGGTGAGGTTGGTTCAAAGGCTAACCAGCCATAGCCCTCGAAGTATATTTCTACCCATGCGTGTGCCTGCATATTTGTGACTACAAATTTATTAGGGGAATCTTTGACCGGCTCGGGAGGCAGCATATAGCCCTCCACATATCTTGCAGGCAGCCCGGCGCATCTTGATAATATTGCCAGAGCCGATGCATAATAGGAGCAGTAGCCTTCCTTTTGGTCAAACAGAAAGTAGTCCACGAAATCATTATCTCTTGGGGTGGAGCGGACATCAAGGTTATAAGGGTAATTCGCAGCTAAGTATTCCTCAATTGCCTTTGCTTTATCATAATCATTTTCTGCGGATGCGACCAGCGAAGCTGAAAGGTCTATAACCCTTTGCGGAAGCTCATCCGGTAGCTGGAGATATTTCTCATATATTCGATCGCTTTTTTGTTTGAGCGCTGTCAGAGATTCAATGGATTCGGACATTTCTTCGGCATCAACTTCGGTATCAAAGCCAGCAGCAGGCTTTATGTTATAAGAATCATCTGAGCTATCTTCCAAGGCTTCAAGCTCCTCTAAGGCCTCTTCGTATAGTCCTCTCCTGCTTTTTTGTATGACTTGGGTAAACTCCTCTGAACCGATTTTTGGAATGTAAGCATTGGCTGTATATTCAAAACCCTTAGATAGCCGTTTATTGGATGAGTAATCACCCGTATCGCTAATAAAGCCGGAAATCGAGCCGCCTTCAGCTTTTAGTGAACTCACCTTCGGCGGAATAAACAGTGATTTGGTTCTTATATTGAGGAATGATATTGTGACAGGATTGACGACAAAATAGTTATCAAGGAATTGCTCATCTCCCGTAAGTATTTCCATGCCCTGCATCATTTCTTCATAATCACTGTACAATAAGGAGCTGTTATGGTCTGCCTCAGTCAACTCTGTTATACTGTTCAGCCATCCGGTGCCGGTGTATAAGTCCCTGGAAACACCTTTTAAATAAACTCTATTACTTGTATTGACATAGAGGACATTGGTTCTGTCGAGTCTGACTCGTCCGCCGAGTATATTGCTCCTGTCGCCAAAGCCTGAAGAAGCTGAAAGGGAAAAGTAATCAAAGACCTCGTAATCCAAATTAACTTTAAAATAATCATAAGCGGAGAAAATCTTCTGATCCAGCCATTTCCACTCAATCGGCTTATCACTTGCATCAAATGAAGAGGCAAGGGCAATGACAAGTATGCATACAGGTAAGCTCCAGATTGCCAGCGAAAAGGGTTTAGCATATTCATTGGAGCCGGATGCAAGCTTAAGATGATACACATGCTTAAAATATGCAAGCAGTGCCGCAAGCAAAAACAAATAGAAGGGTACAAGTAATGGTGAAATGCCGTATGCCAATTGCATGGCAAATATCACAACACCGGAAATCAATATTAAAGGGAATAAGAATTTTTTGATTACAAATATATATGCAAAAACAGATACTAAAAGACATAATGCCAACAAGGTGATGAGCTGATATGTGGGATTAATACTATCAGTATATAATATATAATCTTCAAGCCAGAAAAAATAGTCATAAGAAAGCAAAGCGAATTCTTCTGTACCTATACCAAAAATAATATAGGCAGCTGCGCCTAGAACAGTAGAACCTGCTAAAAGCCATGAAAACAAAGATGTTATCTTATTATAGAACATTACAAATAGAATGCTTATGTATGCAATTATTATTAGCAGCGTCTTTACGACGGAGTATGCAAGGCATAATGATGAGGCAAGTGCAAAAACAAGGCTGAATGTCAGTAATTGTGCCAATAATATGTCCGGTATTTTTTCCTGAAAATTTTTCATAAACACCCATTTACCTCCCTGAAACACGACGTTCCAGAATTTGTTTTGTATCATCATCTATGTTCAGCGTGTAGCTGTTGACTCCTATTTCCGGAAGCGATGCCAAAATGTTCTCAACCTCAGCATTCTTTGCGCCGGTAAATTTCTCCGGGGACGTGTATATTAGACTTAGGTCGTAGCCAGCATTACAGCCCTTATATATACTGCTGTACAATTCATAATCCAAGTTGGAAGTAAAGATCAGTACGTTTGTCTTATTCAAAGCGCTATTGATGTATATCTCCAATAGATCCTTTACAGGAATATATTCCTTGAACTTTACTTTAGCTAAAACTTCAAAAATTTGATTGAACATTAGGTGATTTTTTGCCTGAATGCTCATCAGCTTTTCGCTGAAATACACCAAATTGACCGGTATCCATTTCCGAAGGCAATAGTAGAGCACTGCTACGACGGACTCGATTAGTTTGTCCTCCAGCATAATGTTTTCTTCGGTGGAGTAGGGGTTTTTGTGCAGATCAAGTAGCATTATAGTGTTTGTTTCGGATGTGCTCTCGAACTTTTTAACCATTATTTCCTGTGTCTTAGCGCTCAGCTTCCAGTGAATTCTTTTTAAGCTGTCTCCATATTCGTATTTCCTCACATCACTGATTGTAGCCATATCCTCGTCACCAGTATTCAAGATTGACTGAGCCTCGGACATGAAATCTGTAATTAGTAAGAACTTCTCCAAATGAACAATTTTGGGATAAACGGTGACTGATCTTGGCTCAAAAACCTTATACCTGAGCTTGAATAACCCAATGAAATCTTCAAACTCCACTGAACTGATACCTATCTCATATGTGCCTCTGTAATTGCATTGCAGTTCAAAGGAATAGTTTTTGCCGGAGAAAGGCTTAAGAGAAAAGCTCTTTACCTGAAACTGGTTTTCAAAAATTGTCTGTGCTCCATAAAAGGTCATCCTGACATAGGGATAAATGAAGAAGTCTTCATTGTTGATACTAAAAATAAAGTTTACTTTGTCACCTTTCGTAACGAATTTTTTATCAAGCTCCTGTCCATATTTGAAGCGCAAATAAATAAAAAGTGTGTATACAAAGGATATAAAGGGTGACACTAAAATGGTATAGAAAAACATATATGGTATTTTACCGCCGTTAAAATAAATATATATCAAAGCAGCGATAAATAGGCAAGCGTAGAGGAGTCTACTTCGCTTCATGCTGTGTCACCACCGGAACATTAATCCTGCCGACTATAGATCTTAATATTTCTTCCGTACTTATTTTCTTTAATTTCGCTTCCTGCTTTAATATTAATCTGTGGGAAAGAATCGGAATTACCATTTTCTTAATATCATCGGGCAAAACATAGTTTCTGCCATTATAAAAAGCCCATGCCTGGGAAGCCCTGAAAAGTGATAAGGAACCTCTGGGACTTGAGCCAAGGGCGATTTCAGGGTGCTTTCTGGTCTGACTGACAATATCAACAATATAGTTGTTAAGAGTCTTATCCACATATATTTTCTTGACCTCTTCCTGAAGCTTCAAAATATCACTGCTTTGCGCAACGGGTTGAAGATCTTCCAAGGGATTGGAAAACTGAAATCTTGATAAGATGTAGCTTTCTTCGGGGTTAGTAGGGTATCCTATTGAAATCTTCATAAAGAACCTGTCTATTTGTGCTTCTGGGAGTGGATATGTACCAAGGTATTCAACCGGGTTTTGCGTGGCAAGAACCATAAAGGGCTGTGGAACCTTGTACGTAACACCATCTACCGTCACCTGATATTCTTCCATGACCTCCAGCAGACTGGACTGTGTTTTTGGAGATGTACGGTTGATTTCGTCTGCAAGGATGATCTGGCTCATAATAGTGCCGGGACGGTATTCGAAGTCACCTGTTTTCTGATTATAAACGCAATAGCCGGTAATATCGGATGGCAATACATCAGGCGTGAATTGTATTCTTCTAAAAGAAGCGTTCAATGATTTTGCAAGTGCCGACACAAGACTGGTTTTACCTACACCGGGCACATCCTCAATCAGGACATGGCCGTTACATACTAGAGCCAGCACTGCCAGCTCAATGGGATAGCGTTTTCCGACAATAACGTTCTCAACATTGTCAATTACATTCTTAATAATTTTTACAGAATCATTCATGACCTGCATCTCCCCCCGTGGCTACAAAAGTGTTTTTCCTTTATCATATACTAACAGTTGAAAAGAATAAAGAAGTTTTTTATATATGACATATAAAAAATTACTCTGTTTACAATCAAAACCCGCTATTGATATAATATAGAAGGCTGGAAATTTTCCCGGCCGGATAGGAGATGACGATTTTAATGAAAGCAGAAATTCTTGCTGTAGGAACAGAACTTCTCATGGGGCAAATTGCAAATACGAATGCCCAATATATATCATCTAGATTACCCGATGTGGGTGTAGGCGTATATTATCATGATGTTGTGGGAGATAATCCGGAAAGGCTTAAGCAGAGCCTTGCTCTTGCTATGTCAAGAGCAGATGTGATTATTCTGACCGGTGGCCTTGGCCCTACGCAGGATGACTTAACGAAGGAAACTGTTGCAGCAGCAGTAAACAGAAAGCTTGTTTTAGATCAGGAAACCTCTGACAATATAGAGGGCTATTTCAAAAGAAAAGGAAGAGCCATGACCCGTAATAATATTAAACAGGCTTATTTACCTGAAGGCAGCATTGTTATCAGAAACAGAAACGGAACTGCGCCGGGCTGCATAATTGAACTGGCTGATAAGGTAATTATTATGCTGCCAGGTCCTCCATCTGAGATGAAGCCTATGTTTGATGAAACCGTTATTCCCTATTTTGCTGCAAAATCGGAATTCAGATTGGAATCCAGGTTTTTAAATGTATTTGGTGTAGGTGAATCAGCGGTAGAGGATATGCTAATTGATCTGATTGATTCGCAAACCAACCCTACGATAGCGCCTTATGCAAAAGAGGGGGAGGTCGCGTTGAGGATTACCGCAAAGTATCCTAAGGAGCGTAACGGCGAGGATATAATAACCCCTGTTGAAAATGAGATACGCAGAAGGTTGGGGGACTCTGTATATAGCAATGATAACAGAAGTCTTGTTGAGGTTACCGCAAAGCTTTTGAAAGAAAACGCAATGACATTGGCATTGGCAGAGTCTTGTACGGGAGGGCTTTTGGCTTCAAAGCTAACGGATGTTCCCGGTATTTCAGCGGTTTTTGACAGATCTATTGTTACCTACAGCAATCGTTCGAAGGTGGAAGAGCTGGGAGTCAATCAGAAGACATTGGAGCTTTATGGCGCTGTTAGTGAGCAAACAGCCAGGGAAATGGCAGATGGCGTCAGGAGAGCTTCTAATACTGATCTGGGAGTATCAGTAACAGGTATTGCCGGCCCTGATGGAGCCACCCCCGAAAAACCTGTCGGTCTTATATATACAGCGCTGTCCCATCGGAATGGCACTGATGTAAAAAAGCTGGATCTGTGGGGGAATAGAAGCAGAATAAGATATATTGCCTGCCTTCATGTTTTTGATATGTTGAGAAGGTACCTGATTACACTTGACAAAAAAGGCCAATAAGCTTGGGAGGAAAATAATTTGACTGGTTCGAAAAATACCAGGGTTTCTACTGCAGCGATTATTGTTATGTCTTCTTTGATTCTGAGCAGGATTACCGGTTTTCTCAGGGAATCCATGCTTTCGTGGAGGGTTGGCCTTAGCTGGGTACAGGATGCTTACGTGGCCGCCTTTACTGTGCCTGACATAATATATACCCTTTTGGTGACTGGTATGATATCTGCAGCTCTGGTGCCCTTTCTTTCAGGCAAATTGGAAAGAGGAGAGGAAAAAGAAGGCTGGAGAGCAGCAAGCTCATTTATAAATATAGTTATTGTCGCCACTATTATGTTGTGTGCACTTGGAGTTGCTTTTTCGCCGCAGATTATTCCGATGGTTGCTCCGGGGTTTGCCGAGCAAAGCGCAAGCACGCAGGAGCTGTCGATTACATTAGCCAGGATACTTTTCCCATCCGTCTTATTTATGATGCTTGCCGGTATCTGCAATGGTGTTTTGAATTCTTATAGAAATTTTGCAGCGGCTGCATATGGACCATCAATATATAATATTGGAAGTGCTTTTAGCATATATCTTTTTGCGGATACCAATCCTGACAGCATGGTAAAGGTAGCATTTGGTGTTGCTGCCAGCGCGGTGATATATTTTTCGGTGCAGCTTGCATTTGTATTACCGAAATTTAGATTTTATAAACCTGTAATCAATTTACTGGACAAAGGTTTCAGTAAGCTATTCAAACAAGCAATACCTTCATTGCTATCCTCTTCGGTAACACAGTTCAACCTGGTCATTTCAACTGCATTTGTTACCCTTACGGCAATTGAGGGGAGCCTTGCCGCATTTAGAAATGCCAATACTCTGTGGCAGCTCCCTTATGGGATTTTTGCAACGGGATTGGGAACTGCGATATTACCTTCATTATCCGGTAAGTACGCAACAGGGGAGAATCAGGAATACAAGAGTCTGTTGACTAGATCATTAACCTTAGTGCTTTTTTGGGCTTTACCTTCAACCGCAGGCTTTATTCTGTTACGCGAACCTATTGTACGAGCGGTTTTTTACTGGGGAGGGAAGTTTACTTTAGGCGATGTTTACTCTGTAGCATCAATTTTGGCTTTCTTTTCGGTATCAATAATCTCGCAATCTGTCGTGGCAATATTAAACCGCGCTTTTTATTCCATGCAGGATACAAAGACACCGTTATTTATTGGGTTAGGTTCTACCGCCATGAATTTTATACTAGGTACGATATTTTACCTTTTCACCGATTTAGGGGCATCCGGCATGGCTATATCCTATTCGATTATCAGTACTATTAATGCATTTATATTATTGCTATTGCTCAACAGGAAAATTAGGGCAATAAACACGGAAAAGCTCATAAACTTTTTCTTAAGAGCTGTACCGGCAGTATTGCTGATGTGCCTTGCGCTCCTGTTTTTCGAAATGATACCGGTGGGCTTGGATACGAAGGCTCTGCAGCTGCTATATCTCGTGTCGGAAATAGTCATCGCTGCTGTAATATATTCAGTTATTATGCTATTGCTGAAAGCGGATGATGCAATATATTTGAAGAATTTATTAAAACAAGGTTTAAACATGTAATAATTTGGTAAATTGTTGTTGACTGTTTTATAGAAATGATATATAATTTAGCGGGAACAGATGTTCGATTATTACCGATAAGGAGGTCTGCATACAATGGTAGAAAAGAAAAAAGCGTTGGAAATGGCAATGGGTCAGATAGAAAAGCAATTTGGGAAAGGTGCGGTTATGCGTCTGGGTGAAAACGCCCACATGAATGTGGAGGTAATCAAGACAGGATCGATTGGCCTTGATATTGCACTAGGTGTGGGTGGTGTGCCCAGAGGAAGGGTTACTGAGATTTTTGGACCGGAGTCTTCTGGTAAGACCACAGTAGCACTGCATATAGTGGCTGAAGCGCAAAAAGCAGGCGGCGATGCTGCATTTATTGATGCAGAGCATTCCCTTGATCCGGCCTATGCCAAAAACCTCGGCGTTGATATTGATAACCTGATCGTTTCACAGCCGGATACCGGAGAGCAGGCTCTTGAAATAGCAGAGGCACTTGTACGTAGCGGTGCGATTGATGTTATTGTCATCGACTCTGTAGCGGCTCTTGTTCCAAAAGCCGAGATAGACGGCGAGATGGGAGATTCCCACATGGGTCTTCAGGCAAGGTTGATGTCTCAGGCACTGCGAAAACTTTCGGGAGTCATCAGCAAGTCCCATACCACAGCGATATTTATCAACCAGTTAAGAGAAAAGGTCGGCATTATCTTTGGCAACCCGGAAACGACGCCGGGCGGAAGAGCGCTGAAGTTCTATTCCACGGTAAGACTTGATGTGCGCAGGATAGAATCCATTAAGCAGGGCACCGAGATCATTGGCAACAAAACCAGGGTCAAAGTTGTAAAGAATAAAATCGCTCCCCCCTTTAGGACTGCAGAGTTTGACATTATTTACGGAAAAGGGATTTCAAAAGAAGGAAGTATTCTGGATGCGGCTGTAGATTTGGATATTGTAAATAAAAGCGGGTCCTGGTTTTCCTATAACGATCAGAGAATCGGACAGGGGAGAGAAAACGTAAAGCAGTTTCTGATGGATAACCCGGATATACGCGACGATGTTGAGGACAAGATACGCGAGCATTTCAGCCAGGTTCTTTCACACGGCACGGCAAATGCAGAGGTTGATAGTGTTGATGAAGAGCAGGCGGAGAAAAAGTAAAAATTATTGATATATTGATATAATGTATATATACAATGAGCACTATTTGACATGCAGTGGTAAAATATAAAGCAGAAAGGTTAGGAGATGGTGAAAGGTTGCAGATTACTTCGATAGAGAAAAATAGAAAAAATAACAGATTGTCTGTATATATCGACGACAAATTCGCATTCACCATCTCTGAAGAAGATTACTTAGCGCTGAATCTGTATGAAGAATCGAATCTCTCGGAAGAAACGGTTGATTATATAAAAAACACCTTGAACTTTCGTGAGGCAAAGGCAAAAGCGGTGCGATTCCTTTGCTTGAGGCTGCGCACCGAGCAGGAAGTGTGGAAAAAGCTTCATAGTGAAGGCTACGAACCGGGATGTATTGACAAGGTTATCAGTGAGCTGAAGGCTATTGGTTATATTAATAACAAGCTATACGCGCAGAAATATGTGTTTGACAGAAGTAAGCTCAAGCCCTTATCGAAAAAAATGATGAAAAGGGAGCTTCTAGCCAGAGGTATTCATGAAGATATCATAGATGAAGTGCTCGACGATTGGAAGGTTGAGGACAACGTTGTGGCAGAAGGTTTATTAAAAAGAAAATTTGGCAAATATGATTTAAGGGATGAAAAAATACTTAAAAAGGCCTATATGTTTTTGATGCACAGGGGCTTTTCAATAAGTACAATAAAAGAAGCGTTACACAGTTTGTCATATGACCTGGATGAGGACACAGATCAAGAGCCTTGTACGCTCGATGCCGAGGGTAATAAGGATTAGCATATAAATTGGGGAGTTGTATCTGTTGGGTAAGAAAATCGGATTAGTATCTTTAGGTTGCCCGAAAAATCTCGTTGATAGCGAGATTATGCTAGGGAAGCTGAGGGATGAGGGATATGAGTTTGTTCAGGACAGTAATGAAGCCCAGATTATAATAATAAACACCTGTGGTTTTATAGATAGCGCTAAGCAGGAATCCATCAACACTATTATCGAAATGGCCGCGCTTAAGGAGAAAAACTGCGAAACGCTGATTGTAGCGGGTTGTCTTGCAGAAAGATATAGAGATATGATACTCGATGAAGTGCCTGAGGTTGACGCGGTTTTGGGTACAGGCAGCTATGGTGAAATTGTATCGGTCATCAGGGAAACAAATGCCGGGGGGCGTGTTTCCATATACGGTGGTTTGAAAGACACATCTTATCTTGACGGTGAACGCGTTGTATCCACCGGCAATGGATATGCATATATTAAGATTGCCGAGGGCTGTGATAACTGTTGTACCTATTGTGTTATACCTTCGCTTAGGGGATCGTTCAGAAGCAGAAAAATGGACTCGATCATAAATGAGGCAAAGAAGCTGGCAGCATCGGGTATCAAGGAAATAATCCTGGTAGCACAGGATACTACAAGATACGGAACTGACAATTACGGCGAAAGGAAGCTTGTGGAACTACTTAGAGGACTGAGCAAGCTTGATGGGATTGAGTGGATTCGTCTGCTGTACTGCTATCCGGAGGAAATAGATGATGAACTGATAGAGGAAATCGCGCAAAACGAAAAGATATGTAAATACCTTGATATACCTGTACAGCACGTAAGTGATTCCATATTAAAAGCGATGGGGAGAAGAGGGAGAAGCTCTGATATAAGTAAACTATTGGAAAAGCTCCGCAGCACAATACCCGACATTATCATAAGAACGACAATGATTGTAGGATTTCCCGGTGAAACAGAGGCTGATTTTAAAGTATTATCTGATTTTATTGAAAAATACAGGTTTGACAGGCTTGGTGTATTTATGTATTCTAGAGAAGAAGGTACGCCCGCATCAAGGATGCAGCAACAGGTTAATGCCCGCGTAAAACGATCCAGGCATGAAAAACTTATGAGGATTCAAAGACGGATTTCCTCGGAACTGAATTCAAATCGTTTGGGCAAGACATATAGGGTGATGGTTGAGGGTATATCAGAGGATGGTATTTTTTATTATGGCAGAAGCTATGCTGAGTCACCGGACATCGATGGTTTGCTGTATTTTACCAGTACTGAGCCCCTTGAGGGCAACCAAATGGTAAATGTTAAGATACTTGACTGTGGAGAATATGATCTGACAGGAGAAGTAAAACATGAATCTACCTAATAAAATTACGTTTTCCAGAATACTGGTGGTGCCGATATTTATGATTTTTGCCTTACCCATACCTGTTGCATTAGTCAATGCAGGTATTCTGGGATTTATGCAACCACAGATGGTTGCATTCAATCAGTTTATATCGACATCTGGCAGATATATTGCGGCCGGCATTTTTATTATCGCATCTGCTACTGATGCTGTAGACGGACATATTGCCAGAAAACGAAAGCTTGTGACGCGATTTGGTAAGTTTCTGGATCCAATAGCCGATAAGCTCCTTGTTACAGCAGCATTGATTGCGCTTGTACAAAATGGGGATATCAACGCCTGGGCCGCTATGCTCATCATTTCAAGAGAATTCATCGTGACAGGATTAAGACTGGTTGCTGCAGGAGATGGGATTGTTATAGCGGCCAGTAAGCTGGGTAAGCTGAAAACTGTCCTACAGGTTATTGCAATTGTTGCGACACTTTTGGATAATTTCCCAATCAGTCTGTTTACGGACTTTAAGCTTGATGAATATGCAATGCTTGTAGCAGTAATAATAACGATAATTTCTTTGTTCGATTATTTTAAGAAGAATAAGGATGTAATAAACACAAACATCTGAAACTCCGGTAAACAAGAGAATGGTTCGATCTAATATTCCAGTCTACGGACATCTGTATCCCCATGCCTCTTTTTAATACTCATTTACAACCAACAAAAAAATATTTCCTGAAATAGTTGCATCATTTTAAAATATGTATTATACTCTTAATATCAGGGTGTAGTACCAGGTAATAATTATTATACAAAGAGCGGATATAGGCGGTGTAGACAGTATGGCTCGGTCATCCCTTGCAAAAAAAGAAAGGCAGCAGATATTATCTGATAAAATAAAACAGGATCCATTTTTGACAGACGAAGAGCTGGCGGAGCTGTTTTCGGTAAGTGTGCCAACTATACGTTTGGATAGGCTTGAGATGGGTGTTCCTGAGCTCAGGGAGAGAATTAGAAATGTTGCAGAGAACAATTATAGCAAAGTCAAGTCTCTCCAGAGCAAAGAAATAATTGGTGAATTAATTGACATCAATCTAGGGCAAAACGGAGTCTCTTTATTGGAAACCGATGATACTATGGTATTTGAAAGATCAAGAATCGTAAGGGGACATTTTATTTATTCACTTGCTGAATCGCTGGCTATTGCAGTTATCGATGCACATGTTGCATTAGTCGGTGTTGCAAACATCAAGTACAAAACGCCTGTGTATGCCGGATGTAAGCTTGTTGCAAAAGCGGAGGTCAAAAAGGTCAGGGGAACCAAGTATATTGTTTGGGTAAAAATCTATGTAAAGCAGGTGGAGGTGTTTAGAGGCAAATTCATTCTTGTATCACTTGAAAAACAATAGAGAAAATAGTATTTTATAAGTATACATTAAATTTAGTACTATACACGGTAGTTTTATTTGAACATAGATACAAGTAAAGATACAGGAGTGAAATATTTTGAAGATATTAGTCGATGCAATGGGTGGCGACAATGCTCCCGAAGCTATTGTAAATGGTAGTATTGATGCATTAAAGGGACATGAAGGCTTTGATATTTCTTTGATTGGCGACGGCGGTCAAATCAATCGAATACTTCTTGCCAGAGGCTTCAAGAGTGACAGGCTTGAGGTAATACACTCGAAAGAGATAATAACGGATGAAGATGTACCTACTCGTGCGATAAGAAAGAAAAAGAATTCTTCGATGGTTGTTGGTTTTAATATGCTCAAGGAAAAGAAAGGCGATTTGTTTATATCTGCAGGAAATACCGGAGCCCTCCTGACAGGCGCACTGTTAATACTAGGAAGGCTAAAGGGTGTAGATAGACCGGCTTTAGGAGCTATGATTCCGACAAAAGCAGGGAAATGCCTTTTGATAGACGCAGGCCTTAATACTACCTGCAAACCTGTAAATTATGCGCAATTTGCTTTATTTGGACATTTATACATAAAAGGCCTGTACAATAAACAGGATCCGAAAATAGGGCTGGTTAATATGGGCACGGAAGCAAAAAAGGGTACTGAGATATTGAGGCAAGCTTATGATTTACTCAACAATATGGACATTAATTTCGTAGGAAATATTGAAGGAAAGGATATTCCGCTGGGTAAAGTTGATGTAGCAGTATGTGACGGTTATGTCGGGAATGTAGTTCTAAAATTCCTTGAAGGCACAGGATCGTTTTTCACCGG
>CAZQCL010000023.1:0-18833 GCA_964592435.1 uncultured Oscillospiraceae bacterium | reverse complement strand
ATGAAACGGATTGCCGGTTCCATACGCTTCAGTGATGTCAGAAGGAATAGATTTTGAATTTTCTCCTTCTGCGCTGTCTGAACTAGTGCTGCATAAAGAGGAGCTGTCGTTTCAAAGCCAACTGCCGCGAAAATGATATATTCACCTTTATGTTTTTTCGCCAAAGCCAGTACATCTTCCGGTGAGTAAACTGTAATAACTTTACGCCCGAGCGATTTCTGTTCTTCCAGGCTACCAAATGAGCCGCGGACTCTCAAAAGATCACCGAAAGTGGCAACCGAAACGTTCGCATGCTTTAAAAGGGCGATCAACGCATCAATATAGCCTGGCTCTGTAACACAGACCGGACAGCCGGGGCCGGAAACAAGGCGAATCTTGGGTGTGAGAAGCTTTCTGATTCCAAACCTTGCAATTTGATGCGTATGTGTGCCACAGACCTCCATGATACGAATATCGCTTTTAATAGATTCATTTATCTGTGCAACCATTTTTCCTATTAATCGTTTTTCTTCTTGTGTCATGGGGAATCGACCATCATTTCCTGGAGAGTGTTCTTTAAAAAATCAAAATACTCTTCGTCAATTTTGCAAATGGCAAACCCAGCATGCACCATGACCTTGTCACCGATATTTAGTTCATCCGTTAGCAAAATGTTGATCTTTTTTTGGACACCCATGATATCAACCTGGGCATGGGAGTCATTTATTTTGATTACCTTAGCCGGAATCGCAAGGCACATATTACTTCTCCCTAAGTCAATCTACACTGATTTTGAGTTGTTGCTACTATCACTGCTTCTACTTAAAACTGCACCGGCTACAGCCGCCTGACCGAAGGAAAGGCCGCCATCGTTCGTTGGTGTCAGCCGGTTGTAATACACCGTAAAATTTAAATCTCTGAGCTTTAGAATAAGCCGTTCAAGCAGGTAACTATTTTCGAAAACACCGCCGCTTAGAACAACATCCTTCAGCCCGGTTTCTTCTCTGATTTTGCAGACACATTCTGCGCTTGCTTTTACCAGGGTGTTATGAAATCTGGAGGATATGATGGATGCAGGTACCTGATTTTGAAGATCACGCAGGATGTCTTTAATCATATCCTTATATCCTAGGATAAAACCATGCTCTATATCATATATGCGGTAACAGTAACAATCAGTAACCCCCGCCTCAATTAAGTTTTCCAATTCAATCGCCGCCTGGGCGTCATAGGAGATTTTTGTCTGAAAACCGCACAAGGCCGCAACGCAATCGAACAGCCTTCCAATGCTTGAGGTCTCAAAGCATTGAATCCCACTGCGTAAGGCTGTTTGAACCGTCTGCAATGAGATGGAATCTAATTGAGGTAAAAACCCACGCGGATCGATACCAAGGGCGAAAAGGTAGCAAGCAGCACATCTCCAGGGCTCCTTTACCACGCTGTCGCCGCCTTGAAGTGTCACGTATTCCAAATGGCCGGACCTTGCAAATCCGGATAAGGAGCCCGTCAGGAACTCTCCACCCCATACCGCGCAGTCTGTGCCAAAGCCCGTTCCGTCGTAAATGATGCCGATCGCATCGTGCGTCAACTCATATTCCACCATGCAGCCAGCCATATGCGCATGGTGATGCTGAACCGCGAGCTTTTGCCCTGGCTGTTCCTTTGCGTAGCGAGTGGAGAGATAATCCGGATTCAGGTCGTAGGCAAGAATCTCCGGATGAATATGAAATAGATCTTTGAAATGCTCTATCTGCCTCTCAAAGGCACGATATGTATGATATTCATCCAAGTCGCCTATGTACTGGCTAATGGCGGCAAAGCCGTTTCGAGCAATACAGACGGAGCTTTTTTGCTCAGCTCCGACCGCCATAATCGCCTTGCCTGATTCTAAGGGAACTGTCAAAGGTGCGTACCCGCGCCCACAACGGACAAGCACTTCATGGTCATCAATGACTTTTACAACAGCGTCATCCACCGAAACATTAATCTTACGGTTATGCGTGAGAAAATATTCTGCAACGGGTCCAAGCACTTTGACTGCAGCATTATCATGATAGCAGGTCGGCGAACCGCTTAAATTTCCACTGGTCATAACAAGGAAATCGAGATCATCAGAAAAAAGAAGGAATTGAAGCGGCGCATAGGGGAGCATGACTCCAAGCCTTTTTTGTTTAGGGGCAATATCTTCAGGAAGATACTCCGGTATTTTTTTGCGGAGCAGCAGGATCGGCTTCCGGCTTCCAGTCAGAATCGCTTTTTCCCGATCGGATACCTCGCAGATTTTGTACACTGCTTCGATGTTGCGCGCCATAACAGCTAGCGGCTTTTGCGGCCTGTGTTTCAGCGTACGAAGTCTTTGTACTGCTGTCTGCGCTTCTGCATTGCAGCAAAGGTGGTATGCTCCAATCCCTTTCACCGCGAGGATTTTGCCTTGACTGATCAGCTCCCTTGCCATTTTCGCGGGATCGGACAAATCCACGGTATTGCCCTTGGCATCCAAGAGCTTCAGAACGGGGCCGCATTCCGGGCAACAAATGGTTTGGGCGTTAAATCTCCGGTCGTATGGATTGCGACACCCCGCCTCGCATTCGGGACACATTGCAAATTCGGACATGGCAGTATTATCCCTATCATAGGGCAGGCTTTGGATTATGGAATACCTTGGCCCGCAATTCGCACAAGTGATAAAAGGGTATTGATATCGTTTATCGTTGGGTGTGTTGAACTCCTTCAGACAGGTTTCGCACACCGCAATATCCGCAGGCAAAAAGTTCACTGTGTTAACCTCCGCCTCACTTGTGCGGATGGGAAAGCCGGTATTGCCGCCGATGCTTTTGATAACCGCCGTAAGCTTTTCATAGGGCTTATATTCCATATGAACGGCGGTCCATTCACCGAACATCGTCTTATCCCGATCTACTAGATGAGCTAACAGATGTTCTGCCTCAATATGGCTGCCCTCGTCCACTTCGATCTTTATTTCATTTACCCGGGCAATTCCATTCTGCCCACAAAGGGCAAGGATGGATTGATATATTTTTTCAATCAGGTGCGTATCATGCATCCTCCGTTTCCTCCTTGCGGCTCAGCCGCGATATGTAAGATCGTGTTCAGCACCTTGGAACAAATCTGTTCAAAGAGTTCCTTTAGCGGCGCGCTGAGGTCAAAGCCAAAATCAATTATGGCCGGTTCAATCCCGATAAAATAACCCTGCGTCTGAGAAGCGTGAAAGTCAATCAGATCAAAAAGGCTGAATTCATGCTGCGACCGAAAGCCGCTGCGGTTTTTTAAAGCATCTCTCAGGGACATGGCGTCGATGCTTCCCGGCTGATTGCCCTGGGCCATAGCATCGATGATAATCACAAGATCGTCCTGCTTTATTTCATCAAAGCAGCATTGAAAATCCGTTTCTCCGGCAAGGGATGCGATACCATGCTTGCACAGTCTGCTTTCAATGGCTTTCACAACCCGCGATCCGATTCCGTCATCCATCATGACAAGGCTACCGATTCCGATAACAAGAACTCGTTTCATGGCACCACCTGCATGGTCCTAATCAGATTACCTTTCGAGTAGACATGTGTGGCGCAGGAAATACAGGGATCAAATGAGCGGATGGTTCGCCCAAGCTCCACCGGGGTGTCGGGATTTACGATCATCGTGCTGATCATCGCCTTTTCTCCCGGCCCAGGTAAATTGTCCCGGCCTCTGGTGGAAAGATTCCAGGCGGACGGTGTGATAATCTGGTAAAGTGAAATCAACTGATTTTCTATTTTGATCCAATGGCCTAAAGCACCGCGCGTAGTATCGATTAGACCGGCTCCATAAGCGCTTTGTGGAGCTCCATATTCTTTCTGTACCTCCAGGCCGGGAATGAGATTATCAAGTAAGATAAGCATGATATTTGCAATCTTTTTTGCTTCCAGGGCTCTGGCCAAAGTTCGATCCATGGTGGATATCCCGTTTCGGTAATCGCCGCACAGCCACATTCTTGCCAGTGGTCCGACCTCATAAGGAAGCCCCCTGTAACGCGGCGCTTTCACCCAGGAATAGGCACAGCCTTTTTTTATGTCCGGCTCTGGAATGGTTTCAAAGGGCGTATATGTTTCCGGACTCGCTGTGTACCACGATGAATAAACTGTTTCGGTAATTTCACCGGGATAAAGCTCCTTAATTTTGCCCTCGCTGTATGCTAATGGCCTGACGTATAGCGTGCCTAGCCTTTCATATCCGTTAAAGCAGCCTAAGGTTAGAAGATTCTCGTAGCCTCGTCCAATTTCAAAATATTCATGATAGTATTCGGCGATCGTATAGGCATCCGGAATCATTTTTTCGCAGACGAAGCGCCTGATGTTCACAAGCAGAGAACGCATCCGCGCTATTTTTTCCGGCGTGGCTTGCGTGGTGATGCCGCCGATAAAAACTCCGTGATTATGCGGCGCTTTCCCGCCTAGAATTGCCAGCATTTTATGTGCGTTTCTACTATATTCAAGGGAGTCAAAGTAGTGACGAACAATTCTATCGTTCTCCTTCTGTGGCAGCCTGAAGTCACTGTGATCCGTTTCAAATAGAGTATTACCTTCAGGAAATCTAATGAAATCAGGTGCGGTGTATTGATAAAAATGTCGGATATGGTTTTGAAGAAACTCACAACCATGAATAATGTCTCGCAAGTATCTACCCTGTTCAGAAACGAGGATGCCCAGCGCGTCCTCCAAAGCCAGCGTTGAAGCAACGGAGTGCGCAGTCGAACAAATCCCGCAAATCCGCTGTGTAAAATATACAGCGTCAAAGGGGCTTCTTCCCTCCAGCATTTTCTCGAATCCTCTGAAAAGCAGACCCTCTGTCCGCGCGTCTGCCACAATGTTGTTGTCAATGTCTGCTTTTATTTCCATAAATCCGCTTATTCGGGTAAGCGGGTTGATGACAATTTTTTCCGTTATTATCACCCCATTTCGAATCTATCACGACTCTTTAAAC
Source organism: uncultured Oscillospiraceae bacterium (assembly GCA_964592435.1). Classification (GTDB taxonomy): domain Bacteria; phylum Bacillota; class Clostridia; order Acetivibrionales; family DTU013; genus JAAYBT01. The sequence continues at coordinate 13,874 of CAZQCL010000023.1, read as the reverse complement.
TTATCACCTACTAGAAACTATCACGTCTCTTCGAATCTATCGGCTCACTTCGAAGGCATACTGCTAAGCTGCCTTATGTTATGTCGTAGCTGATAAATGGCTCCATTTTATCCGGGAACCCAAACATGGCACAGCCTATACAGGGACTGTCGTCGCCAATGGGCCAATTTACGCGATCGTTCCATTTGCGAATCGGACAGTCGACCCTTGTAACCGGTCCTCTACATCCAAGCTTGAACATACAGGTCTTCTCTCCCAGCTTTGAGGCAAAGATGCCCTGATCAAAAAACGGTCTTCGGGGACAGATATCATGGATGAGCGTGCTGTAGAACATGAGAGGCCTTTGCCTGGCGTCTAGTTCCGGTTGGCCGAAAAGCATCACATAGGCCAGCGTTCCCAGAAACCAGTCCGGATGGCAGGGACAACCGGGCAGCTTGATGACCTTTTTGTTCAGTAGATTTTGAACTCCGACGCATCCCGCCTGATTTGGCCTTGCCGCCGAAATACCGCCGTCGCAGGCACAGGTTCCCACTGCGATGAGGTAAGCCGCCTCTTCTCCGAATTTCTCGATGACCTCGTATGCTGTTACCGGCTGTCCTTTCCATCTTCCGATAATGTTGTACAGACCATTGTCTTTGGTAGAAACGGCTCCTTCAACCGCCAATATATAATCCCTGCCGGCCATGTTGAACAGCTTTTCCATGGCGACTTCACCCTCGGCGGCCATCAGACTGTTGTCGTAAATAAAATTCACCATTTGCGAGACCAGATCTTTGAAGTTTGGATTTGCCCCGTCTAGAAGAGAAATTATGTTTCCTGAGCATCCGGTCAGTTCAAGCCATATCAAATTGATTTTTTTGATCTTCTTCTGCTTAATAGCTTCTATTGCCTTATTAACAAGCACAGAGGCCGTCTCCAGCCTCGTTGAGTAATTAAAACAAGGGTTATGTGTTTGATTCATTCTATCATCTTCCCAACCACCTTCAATCTACTGAGAATCGGCTGACCTGCATGGCATGAGGCAAACTGTCTTGTTACATCTGTACCTGCTGTCAAACCGAAATGGGTCGCTGCGCCCCAGGCAGCGTTGCCGGTTACGTCATACACGGTACCATTCACCGCAACATAAGCCGGATTGCCATCCCTGCCGTCATACCTTGACAGCTCCTCCAAGGTGAATAATCTCTCGGCAATGGGCTGAAGACCGTTAATACCTGCACAGTTTTGTAAACCCTGTACCAGTAAATAAATATCGGATACATTTCTACGCAGGTGCTTTAAAAGCTTGTTCTTGATGCAGATATTTGTGGTGATATACAGACAGTTGATTGTGTCATCCATTTCGTTCAAGTTGCCATTTATCATATTTATGAAAATCTCACGATTATCCATGCAGAATCCTCTTTACACGATTGTTCGGTATCAATATAGTATATTCATTGCAAAGCTGATGTGCATAAATATATCTGAACCGGCAAAATTACTTTGAAAAATACACTTTCTATTGCCTACTGTATGTGATTGGTCTATAATATGTTTCATATACTTTGACAAATGACAGAGTAGATTATTGCGCGTGAAGTGCCAGTCGGACGGGAAGTTGCCGCTGGACGAAAAATCCTTGAGATTTGCGGTGCAATAGTCGCATTCCGCTGTCACATGAGGGCATTTCCTTCCTTCTGTGACGCTGTGTCGTTGAGAAGCAGGCTTTTGTAAGGTATTGATAAATATCTTGCGAGGTCTTACGAAGGAAAGGAGGTGCTGTAATGAAAAACTTAAGAGTTCTTGTTTCCATGAGCCTTCTGGTAAGTATGTTTGTTGTTCTTGGCTATTTAGTTCCTGTTATCCAGATTGATACCTTAAAGATTACATTTGGGTTTATACCTCAAGCGCTTGCATCCATGCTTTTTGGACCGATAATCGGTGGGATTGGCTCTGCAATCGGTGATATCCTTGGCGTGATGATAGCGCCAAAGGGCCCTTATTTCCCGGGCTTCACTCTGGATGCATTTTTAACGGGAGTGATTTATGGTCTATTCCTTTATAAAAAACCTAAATCGTTTATAAGAATTACTATGGCTGTCCTGTGTGTTAACCTGTTTGTGAATATCGGCTTGAACACATACTGGCTTTCATTCATTCTGGGTAAGGGCTATTTGGCTATGCTTCCTGCACGAGCAGTAAAAAATGCTATTATGCTGCCCGTACAAATTGTAATGTTGTATATGCTGTGGAATTATGTGGGTAGCCGAATCGAGAATAACTTTACCAGACAACCTGCCTGATACCTTGTTTAGGCAATGTATCAAAAGAATACCTGTAACATGGTTAATTTAGTGATATGTATCCCTTTATGGACTAATACAGGCATCCACATAATGGATGTCTGTATTTTTTTTGCTCTATCGGCAAAAGTTAATTAAGTAGTGCAGAATGCTCTGCACTAAAACTTAGTGAAGGGATGAAAAAAATGAAGGCAGTAATTATGGCTGGCGGAGAAGGTACGAGGCTTAGACCTCTTACATGCGGAAAACCTAAACCTATGGTTCCGATTGCGAACAAACCAGTTATGGAGCATATTATAGATCTGCTCAAAAGGCACAGTATTGTCGATGTGGCAGCAACCTTACAATATATGCCCGACTTGATCAAAGAATTCTTTGGGGATGGTAACTCCTTTGGTATAAAAATGCGATATTATATCGAGCAAAAACCCTTGGGTACCGCAGGCAGTGTAAAAAATGCCGAGGACTTTCTGGATGAAACTTTTCTTGTAATAAGTGGCGACGCGTTGACAGACATAGATCTCAACCGTGCAATTGCCTTTCATAAGGATAAAAGAGCATTTGCAACACTGATTCTAAAAAAAGTTGATATTCCTCTTGAATATGGTGTGGTTGTAACCGATTGTGATGACAGGATTATCCGTTTTCTTGAAAAGCCAAGCTGGGGAGAGGTGTTCAGTGACACTGTCAATACGGGCATCTATATTTTGTCCCCCGAAATATTTCGATACATGAAAAAGGATGAAAAATTTGATTTTAGTCGTGATTTATTCCCGATATTTTTAAAGGAAAAGAAACCGATGTACGGCTACATTACTGAGGAATACTGGTGCGATATAGGTGACATTCGCGCCTATATGCAGGCCAATTCGGATATATTGAATGGCATCGTCAGTGTGAATATACCGGGCAGCCGCACAGCTGCAGGTATATGGATTGGATCGGATACGGTCATTGACGAGGATGTTCGTCTGAAAGCTCCATGCATTATCGGTGCACGCTGTCATATAAGGAAAGGCACCATAATTGACAGCTTCAGCGTAATTGGTGACAATTCCACTGTGTCTGAGCATTGTGGAATTAAGAGGAGCCTGGTATGGAAAAACACTAATCTTGGAAGCAATGTTCAGCTTCGTGGAAGTATCATTTGCAATAATGCTATAGTAAAGCAAGGTGCCAGTGTGTTCGAACAATCCGTTGTCGGTGAGCATTCAGTGATAGGAGAGCGCGCGGTAATTAAGCCTTCTGTGAAAATATGGCCGGACAAATTTGTGGAGCAGGGAGCTGAAATAAATGCAAACCTGGTTTGGGGTTCCAAGGCCGGCAGGCCGCTTTTTGGAAACAGAGGAGTTACAGGTGAAATAAATACTGATATTGCTCCTGAATTCGCTGTGAGGCTTGGAGCTGCATTTGGCGCCATAAACGGTAATACAGGAACGCTTGGCGTTAGCTGCGATGGTTCTTCCGGTGCAATGATGATTAAAAATGCGTTTGCTTGCGGCTTGGTTTCTTCCGGTATACAGGTTAATGATTTTAAAAGGCTGTTATTGCCTGCCTTCCGGTCCGCAGTGAGATTTTACAGACTTGATGGCGGCGTTCATGTTAGTGGATGCCAATCAAACGTGTCAAAGCTTTACATTGATTTTATTGATAAGTCAGGCAGCAATATAGCAAGAAATATTGAAAGGAAAATCGAGAGCACTTTTATCAGAGGCGATTTTAACAGGTGTGAAGGTGACTGCCTGAGGGATGTGAAGCAGATAGATGGATTTGATGAGTTTTATCTAAAAAATATCCTCCAGGGTGTAAAGGCAAAGAGCTTAGATTATAAAATTGCCGTGAGTTCAAGCTCATTATGTGTTTCTAATGTCATAACGGGATTATTGAGGGATTTGGGATGTGCTGCAAATATTGTGAGCGTTGATTCTGATTATCGCCGGAGCTCGGTGGATGTGGCACATTTGTGCCGTGCTGTCAGAACCGGTGTTTATGATCTTGGGGTATCCATCGAAGAATCCTGTGAGAAAATGATGCTGGTCGATTCCAGGGGCAGGCTTGTTACTGAGGATATGTTTATTGCATTAATTTCGATGATCCTGCTTAAGAAAATTCGGGGCGGAACCGTAGTAGTTCCTGTTTCTGCAAGTCACACCATTGAGAAGATCGCCGAAGAATGCCATGGAAATGTACTTAGAACCAAGACATCGACAAGAGACATAATGGGCACGCTTCTTGGCACAGATGGAAAGGAAGAGCTTCTGGAGCAGTTCACGCTGCATTTTGATGCATTTGCAGGGCTTGTAAGGCTTCTTGATTACATGTCGTCTGCTCGCATTAGTCTTTCACAGTTGGTAGATATGCTTCCTGCGATACACATGCATAGACAGGAGGTAGAGTGCAGCTGGGACTCTAAGGGAAAAGTAATACGGCGATTGATACAGGAACATACAGGCAATAGGCTGGAAACATTGGAAGGCGTTAAGATGTATAATGATAATGGATGGGTGTTGGTTCTCCCCGATGGCGAAAAACCTATTTGCAGTGTGATCGGTGAAAGCGTCAATGCGGAATTTGCGGAAGAATTGACAAATATTTATGTCAGAAAGGTGAGGGAGATCAGCCGAAGCTAAAAATATTTAAATGGTGCTGCCGGTACCTAACTCTAACTCTCTTTCTTTGCAGGAAATGTAAAGATGAACATTCTACTTGAAATATAAGTCTATTATAAGTAGAATTGAAATATGCAAAAGGAAACAGCTAAAAGGGAACTTGAGTTGGAGAGAATATGAAAAAAAAAGGTAGCCAGCATATTTTGTTTTTCGTCTTCATGATATTAGGCATTGTCATTGCATTGCAGATTAGGAATACAATGGCTGTAAAAAAAGCTGCTGCTAATAGTGGATTCAGTGCGGATAAACTAAGAGAACAGATATCCCTGGTGAAAAATGAAACGCAGGAGTACAGAGCGGCAATTGACGAGAATCTTGTCATGAGAAATGATATAATAAAAGAATACTTAGAAATGCAGGATGATGATCGGCTGGCATCGGAATGGGAAATAATCAAGCTGCATACCGGTTTATCCGGTGTAAGAGGCCCGGGTATTACGATTAAGCTTGACGATGCGCCTGCCAGACAGGACGATACCCCTCTGGATTTGCTTATAATACATGATCAGGATATTAAAGTTATTTTAAACGAATTGAAAAAGGCCGGTGCCCAGGCAATTTCAATCAATGGCGAGCGCATAGTTCCGATGAGTGAGCAGGTATGCGCAGGCCCGACAATCAGGATTAATGGCAACAGATATCCTGTACCATATGTTATAGAAGCGATTGGCAATCCGGATGTTTTGTATCAAAGCATTATAGAAAGCAGCAGGATTGCAAGTATGACTGAGTTTGATGTCCGGGTGGAGGTTACAAAATCAAAGGAAATTGTACTGTCAAAGTTCAGCAGTGCCGATAAATTGGACAGGTATATATCAGGACTGGAGGTATTGAAAGAATGAAGATTTCCAGAAATATAGCAATAACTGTGGTTTGCATCATATTAGGAATTATGATTTCACTTCAATATAAAAGTATAAATTACAACCAGAGTATGGCCAGCTATGAAAATATGAGATTGGACGAGCTTAAAAGTGAACTTATACTATTGCAAAACCAAAAGAGCTCGTTGCAGGAAAGACTTGAGGAGCTTGAAGCTGAGAACCAGACCTATGCAAAGGTAAAGGCTGGTGACAGCGAGGCAGCACAACAAATACAAAACAGCCTCCAGAAGGCCAGAGTATTCTCCGGGCTTGAAACTGTTAAAGGTGCTGGGTTGGTCGTTACACTGGACAATTACGCATCTATAAAGGTGCAGGACTACGATATACTTCATATTGTCAATGAATTGAGGGCATCCGGAGCACAGGCAATTTCCGTAAACGATGAAAGAATTGTTGCGATGACGGAAATCAGAGAAGCCGGCAGATATGTGATGATCAACGGAAAACAGTTTAAGGCACCTTTTGTTATCAAAGCAATAGCAGATCCTAATAATCTGGAGCACTCACTGACGATGATTGGCGGAGTGGTGGAGCTGCTTGAAGAGGATTTACTGAATGTAACACTAAAAAAAGAAGACGAGATCATTATCTATAAATTCGTCGATGATGGAACCACTATTAAGACCGATCTGTTAACAGCAGTTGAATGAAAAAACCGGTATATTTTGACTCCTCTATAATACAAATATAAACGAGGGACATTAGTAATTAATGTTATTCTCTGGTTTTTTATTTGTATTTTTTACGGAGGGCATTTACATGATAAAGAAAAGGCCAAAAACAGCGTTAAACAGGCTCATATCTATTTTCATTCTATTAATTTTCATAACATCGGCGCTGACGGGATGTTCTTCCCAATCTACATATAACCCGGAATTAAGTGATTTGGGCGGTGTATACGCAAGCAGCTTTAGTGATATGGATTTCGAAGCTGAAATTAGCGGCAGGCTTTCGGAAGGGGACCTACAAATAAATGAACAGACAAAAGGAAATACGAAATCGGGCAAGCATACGGTAATTGACGAGGTTGCAGCCGGAAGTGAATATAGTAATAAATTGCTCAGATGGGGCATTTCCAGAAGGAAAAATAATGAGCCACCGGCTGCAGATCCCGGAGCTCCGGAGCTTCTAAAAAAATACGGCAGTGTATATATGGGTGATGTGTCCCAGAATGTAATTTACCTTACGTTTGATGAAGGGTACGAGAACGGCTATACTCCTATGATATTAGATACTTTGAGAGATAACAATGTCAGGGCTGTTTTCTTTATAACAGGGCCCTATCTTAACGGGCATCAGGATCTTGTCAGGCGTATGATAGAAGAGGGGCACATAGTAGGCAACCATACGATTCACCACCCGAGCATGCCTGGATTGAGTGAAAGTCAGCTTGAGGAGGAAATGCTGGGGCTGGAAAGAGCTTTTAAGGAAAAGTTTAATCAAAACATGTACTTTATCCGCCCCCCCAAAGGAGAGTATAGCGAAAGGACGCTGGCTCTTACCCATAAGCTTGGCTATTGCAGCCTTTTCTGGAGCTTCGCTTACGATGATTGGTATCGTGATAAGAGCAGAGGTGCCCAATATGCCTATGACATTGTTATGCGCAACCTCCATAATGGAGCTGTTTTACTTCTGCATGCAGTATCAAAGGACAATGCTGAGGCACTTGATAGAATAATAAAGGACGCCATTACAGAGGGGTTTATATTCGGTGATCCACAAGAGCTATATCCATCTGAAACGACGGAGATTTGAATGATGGCGAACAAAGATAGTGTTATCAGGAAGGGAATAAAAGAAATATTCACAGAAATGCTTGAATTACCCAAGGAATCGGTTTTGAACATTCCAAAGCTTACAATGGCAGGGAATAGGGATATGATTATAGAGAATTATAAGGGGATTTTAGAATTCGACAGTACAGGGATCAGGCTGGGCACTGGGATGGGAATGATCAAAATAACAGGCTCCGGGCTTTTGATAAAAGAAATAACTTCGGATGATATTATTATATCCGGCACAATCCATTCGCTTGAATTTCCGATTGTGGGGTGAAGCTTCTTGTTGTTGCTAAGATTATGGAATTATCTGCACGGGTATGTTATTATTATTGTCGAAGGTTTTTTTATTGAGAAATTTATAAATATTTGCATGCACCGACAAATTAAGCTTTGGGACATCAGAGCACAGAAGAAACGCTTAATGACGATGAGAATGAGTGTTAAGAGCTTCAAGCTTATTCGTCCGATTGCACGAAAAACAAAATGCAAGGTGAGGTTACTAAAGAAAAACGGCTTGCCTTTTTTGTTAAACAAATATCGAAGGCGTAAAGCGTTTTTTGCAGGTGCTGCTTTATTTTTTGCACTAATATATATTTTAACTTCATTTATTTGGAGTGTGGAAATAACAGGGAACAAAAAGCTTGGGAGAACCGAGCTTGAAGCTGCATTGGCACAAAACGGAATTAGTACGGGGATGCTTAAATACCGCATCGATACCGACAAGGCTGTTACGAATATGATGCTGGGAATTGAAGAGCTTTCCTGGATAAGTATTGTTGTCAGGGGTACAAAGGTTAAGGTTGATGTCAGAGAGAGAATTGAAATACCCATAATCGTCCCACGGCATATACCCTGCGATATCATTGCGGCCAAGGATGGAATAATAAAAAGGATTGTTGCTACGGAAGGTATTGAAGCGGCAGGAGAGGGAGATACGGTTCAAAGGGGGCAGGTGTTGATTTCAGGAAGTATCCCTTCTATAGATAAAAAGAAGGAATCCAGACTTGTACACGCAATGGGGACGGTGACAGCGAGGACCTGGTATGAAGAGGAAGCAGCCGTAGTTTTTGTTAGAACTGAAAGGCTTAGGACAGGAAAAGCAATAAATGATTATTCGTTGATACTTTTTTCATGGGAATTGGACATATTACAAAGAAAGAATAAGTTTCGGGATTATACGGTATCTGAATCAAGCAAAAAGCTCTCTTTGGGAGAGGATATCGTTTTCCCCATAGAATTGGTCACTGTCAGGTATGTTGAGGAAAAACTGATTGAGGCGGTCATAAATGAAGAGGATGCGAGAAGAACAGCAATGCAAACAGCCTACAAAAAGGCATTGGAGAAAGTACCTGATACAGCAGAGATAGTGAAGAAGAGTGTTAATTATATAAGTGATAATAAGGAAGGACTCATTGCAAAGGTTACAATAGAATGTGTCGAAGATATTGGTAGGTCCAAACAGATTGGAGGAAATTGATTGGACAATAGTTTCGAAAGTATTATTGAGTTTGAAAGCATAGAACAAGCAATTGCTTTATTCGGACAATATGATGAGAACACGAAAGCCATAGAAGATGGGCTAAATGTAAAATTGATTTCAAGGGATACGGAAATTAAAATTACAGGCAGCAAAGAGAATATTGATAAAGCTTCATTGGTCATCGAAAGACTTATCGACATTATTTCACAAGGTGAATCCATTACAAAGCAGAGTGTGAATTATCTTGTTAATTTGGCAGCAGAAGGCCAGGCCGACAGAATAAAAGAATACCCTGGAGATTGTATATGCCTTACGGCAAAGGGACGGCAGATTAAGTCTAAAACTTACGGGCAGATGAAATACATAAATGCGATTAGAAACAATACTATTGTATTTAGCATCGGGCCGGCCGGCACAGGAAAGACATATCTCGCGGTTGCAATGGCTGTGACGGCATTTAAGGACAAGCAGGTCAACAGGATCATACTGACACGTCCGGCAGTTGAAGCAGGCGAGAAGCTGGGTTTTTTGCCCGGGGACATGCAGAATAAAGTTGATCCTTATCTGAGACCTCTTTATGATGCGCTTTTTGAAATTATGGGTGCAGAATCATACCAGAAGTATCTTGAAAAGGGGATGATTGAGATTGCTCCACTTGCCTATATGCGAGGTCGAACCCTTGACGATTCCTTTATTATATTGGACGAGGCGCAGAATACAACGCCTGAACAGATGAAAATGTTCCTGACTCGTATTGGCTTCGGCTCAAAGGCCGTAGTTACAGGAGATATCACACAGATTGATCTTCCCGGAGACAAGAAATCCGGTTTGAAGGAAGTAACTAAAATCCTTGAACACGTTGAAGATCTTGAGTTTGTCTATTTGACAGATAAGGATGTGGTTAGGCACGAGCTGGTACAGAGAATTATAAAGGCTTATGAGAAATATGATTTGAAGAACAAAACAGGGAATAAGTAAGCCGAAACTCAGATGGGGGGCTGTAAACTTGAAGGCAGTTAACAAAAAGAAAAACCGCAGGCAGCTAAGAAGCTACTTTAGAAGCAAAAAGCTCCAACAGGTGTTGATTGGAATTGTTACAATTGCTATTGCAGTCTTTATAATTGAAAACGCAGCTGTTCCGAAGAAATACAAGTTAGCAGTCGGAATGCAATCAAGCTTTGATATTACGGCACCAAGAGATATCGAAAACTCTATTCTAACTGAGAAGCTGGCACAGGAAGAAGCCGAGAAGATATCGCCGGTTATGCTGAGGCTTGAGAGTGTTCCCATTGATATCATAAATTCTGTAAATGAATTCATGAACGAGGTAAGACAAGCAAGACAGAATGTAAACATCAGCGACGGTACCCTGGAACAGGAAGCCATTGCAAAGGGGTTTGAACAAAGCATTATTAAGTTCAATATCCCTTTATCGCAAGAGCAAATCCAATACCTTATGTCCGGTGCCTCCGACCAGGAAATGGGTCTTTTTGACGAGCTGACAATAAGTCTGATTAGCTCTGTCATGAAGCAGGAGGTTAATAAAGATAATCTTGATGCGAAAATTGGCTACATTCACAATACATATCAGAACAGTTCGTTGGCGGAGGAATTGAAAAGTATAGGTAGCCTTTTGGCAAATGCACTGATAAAGCCGAATAGTGTTATTGATGAAAAGCTGACGAATGAAAAAAAGATAGAAGCCTATAATGTTGCTTTGGAAAATAAACAGAAGATTTTAGAGGGTTCAAGGATAATCAGTTATGGGGATACTGTTACAGAGGACAAGCTGGAAGTGCTTAGAGAGTTGAACCTGCTTGAAACCGGCAAGTTTGATTATGCGTTTGCCGGGGGAATATTGTGCATTATTCTGATACTATTCTTTTTACTTGTTTTATATTTAAATAACTTTTGTGCCAAAATATTGCAGGGAACAAAAGAGTATATCCTGTTAAGTACAATAATCCTGTTAACGCTTCTTACAGCATGGTTGATTAATCCAATTAATCCACTTTTCATACCTGTTTTTATTGCGCCCATGCTAATTTCTATTCTCCTTGACCTGAGGCTTGGAGTTGTTACGAATTTGCTGCTTGCTTTGGCAATTTCTCTTATTACGAAAGGTGATGCAGGATTCTTTTATACCGCGATTATTGGCGGTACCGGTGCAGCCTTTATAGTGAAAGGCGCAAGTCAGAGAAGTAAGCTATCGGCATCGGGACTTGCAATAGCCGTAATAAATGCAATTGTAATTACTGCTGTGGGACTAATCAATAAAAGTGGTATTGCAACCATTGCAAATAATGCTGCAATTGCAGGCATCAATGGAGTTCTATCTGTTATTCTAACTATTGGGACACTGCCTGTATTTGAGAGTATGTTTAATATTATCACACCACTAAAGCTCCTTGAGCTGGCTAATCCAAATCAACCGCTTATGAAAAAGCTGTTGATGGAGGCTCCGGGCACATACCACCACAGCCTAATGGTTGGCAATCTTGCGGAGGCGGCTACTGAAGAAATAAACGGGAATGCACTGCTTGCCCGTGTAGGTGCCTATTATCATGATGTAGGGAAGCTGAAAAGGCCCAATTTTTTCAAGGAAAATCAACTGTCTGAAAATCCTCATGATAGGATGACTCCAAATCTGAGCACACTGGTAATTACATCACATACAATAGATGGCGCCGAAACTGCTGAAAAGTATAAGGTCCCCCTTGCTGTAAGGAATATTATTCTTCAGCATCATGGAACGACCTTGGTAGCATACTTTTATTACAAAGCAAAGAAGGCCGATAAAAATGACACTGTGAAGCAGGAAGATTTTCGTTACCAGGGTCCAAGACCCGCGTCGAAGGAGGCTGCAGTTGTGATGCTCGCCGACTCGGTTGAGGCTGCCGTTCGTTCCATGGCGGAAAAGACGGAAGGTAAAATGGAAGGGCTGATAAGAAAAATAATAAAGGATAAGCTTGATGACGGTCAATTAGATCACTGCGACCTTACTCTAAAGGATATGGATATGATCGCAAGGGCGTTTATGAGAGTGTTCGGAGGATATTTCCATGAGCGGGAAGAATATCCTGAGATGACGGCAAAGCGGCTTCAGGAAGAGAGAGAGGGAGCCGGAATGGATCCGCTCGATCAAAGCATAAAAAGCCAGGATATCTTGGAATCGACTGGAAATATTGGCGATATAATTGATGAGGAGAATAAAAGTTTTTATGAGAGTCAACAGGCGTAAAATGGTTGGAGATACGAAGGTATATATTGAGAACGAACAGACAAGTATAGAGTTGGAGCATAAGCTTATAGAGCTTTTGAAAAAGACGGTTATGCAATGCCTGAAGGATGAGGATATCAATACTGGATTTGAAGTAAACATTTTGCTGACAGATGACAAGCCTATCAGGCAATTGAATAATCGGCATAGAGGGATTGACACGGCAACTGATGTCCTTTCGTTTCCAATGGCTGATATTAAAAATGGACAGATACTGACACAAGCGGGAGATTTCAATATTGATGAAGGGCTGCTTCTGCTCGGAGATATAGTGATTTCCGTTCAGACGGCCTGCAGACAGGCAATGGACTATGGTCACTCCTTTGAAAGAGAATTGGCTTTTTTGACCGCCCACGGAGTTTTTCATCTTCTTGGATACGATCATATGGTGAAAGAGGAAGAAGCGATCATGATATCCAAGCAAGAAGCAGCTCTTGCGAAACTGGGGTTAAAGAGAGGATGAAAAAATGTCGTTTAAATCTGGCTTTGTTTCAATCATAGGGCGGCCCAATGTTGGCAAGTCAACGCTTTCCAATAGGCTGGCAGGTGAAAAGATATCAATTATTTCAAGCAAACCTCAGACTACGAGAAATACAATTAAGACAATTATTAATAGGGGTAACAGTCAGATCATATTCATAGATACGCCCGGTATCCACAAGCCTAAGACAAAGCTCGGCGAATATATGGTCAATATAGCACAGGAGACCATGAATGAAGTAGATGTTGTGCTTTTTTTGGTAGAAGCAACCGATGATAAACCCGGTGCCGGAGATATGTACATTATGCAACAGCTGAAAAGCCTAAACACAAAGACTTTTCTTATACTTAACAAAATAGACATGATAAAAAAGGAGCAGTTGCTGGAGAGAATTAAGAGGTTTACAGATGTGATGGACTTTTCGGCTGTAATTCCAATTTCTGCGCTTAACGACGAAGGTACAGATATTGTCTTAAATGAGATTGAAAAGCTATTACCGGAAGGGCCAAAGTATTTTCCTGACGACTATATCACCGATCAACCTGAAAGGATGATCGTGGCAGAACTGATTCGTGAAAAAATACTGAAGCTGATCAGTGAAGAAGTACCCCATGGTACTGGTGTGGAGGTTATTTCGTTTAAAGAACGGGAAGGCAAAAACCTTATAGATATTGAGGCGAATATTTATTGTGAGAAACAAACCCATAAGGGTATTCTTATCGGGAAAGAAGGCAAAATGCTGAAAAAAATAGGAACGCTGGCAAGGACGGAGATAGAGAATCTTCTTGGAGCTAAAGTGAATCTGCAGCTTTGGGTTAAAGTAAAATCGGACTGGCGCAATAGCGATAATATGCTAAAAATGTTAGGTTATAAATAATTGAGAAGAAAAAAGGAAGCCATTTGGTGCAAACTTTACAGGTATACAAATCAAGTTTTAACGTACCCTATTAACTAGAGATTGCAAAAGAAAAAGGGGGATTGTATCAAATGCTTAAAGAATTTGTCTGGGATACA
>CAZQCL010000022.1:0-19078 GCA_964592435.1 uncultured Oscillospiraceae bacterium | reverse complement strand
AGTGGCTCAGCTCACAAAGGGGCGGAAGAGTCCATTTGAGGATACCCAAAAGAGGAGAAAAAATGCACATGGTCGAAATGGTATCGGAGAATGCCCGGATTGAACTGGAGCGCTTTAATGAAAGAATTGACGGAGCCGGTTCTGTGCAGGAAGGCCTCAATGGTATGTCGGCGATACTGGGGCTGCAACAGGTACCCGAAAGGCTGGAGGCATATGATATATCCAATACGGGAACCTCGGAGGTTGTAGCATCCATGGTGGTGTTTGAGAAAGGGCTGCCCGCAAAGAAAGAGTACAGGCGTTTCAAGATACGTTCAACGGATAAGCAGAATGATTATGCTGCCATGCAGGAGGTTCTATACAGAAGACTTAAGCATGTGGAGGCGGAAAAGGCAGAACTTGAGCGGCTGCAAGCACAGGAAGCCCGGTATGAGCAACAAAAGGAACAACAGAAGCATAAAGCAGGACAGCAAAAATTCAGCAGGCTGCCCGACCTTATAATGCTGGACGGCGGACTGGGGCATGTCAATGCGATCGGACAGGTGCTCTCAGAGCTTGGGATTACCATACCACATGTGGGTATGGTAAAGGATGACAAGCATCGTACAAGGGGACTGGTATTGCCCGATCGTGAGATCGATCTGACAGATAATCTCCCTGTGCTGCGCCTTGTAACATCGGTACAGGATGAGGCTCACCGTTTTGCGCTGGAATACAATAAGAAGCTAAGAGCAAAGAGGTATTCCAAGTCCATACTTGATGAAATAGAGGGTATCGGGCCCAAACGCAAAAAAGCACTGATTAAGCATTTTGGCTCCATCAGCCGAATCAGGCAGGCAGGTGTTGACGATTTGCAGGCGGTTGAAGGCATAAGCCAGGCAATTGCCGAAAAGGTCTATGAATTTTTTAGGTAAATAACTCAGCTTTGCAGGCAAACGCCCAAAACACTGTTGGAAAGTTGAGTTGGGAAAGTTGAGTCAAGACAGGACACGGGGACAGGTACAGTGTCCCAATGAAAGGATATTGAGCGATGGCAATTTACGCAATTTCAGATCTCCATCTGGCGCTTAGCGTTGACAAGCCCATGGATGTATTCGGTGCCAGATGGACCGACTATATGGATAGGCTGGAGGAAAACTGGCGCCGTGTTGTGGGAGAGGATGACCTTGTTCTCATACCTGGGGATATCTCATGGGCGACATACCTGGATGAGGCCTACGAGGACTTCAACTTTATTCATGGATTACCTGGCAAAAAGATTATTTCGAAGGGAAACCATGACTATTGGTGGACAACGGCCAGCAAGCTCAACAAATTTTTAGATGAAAACGGTTTTTCATCTATCGCTTTCATGCATAACAACAGCTTCAATATTGAAGGAACATCTATTTGCGGCACGAGAGGCTGGAATATGCCCGGGGAGGACGACTTCACCCCGGAGGATACAAAGATTTATCAAAGAGAGCTACAGCGGCTGGAGCTTTCATTGAGGGATGTCAATAACCATGAGCAGAATAGCATCATTGTGGCTCTTCATTTCCCGCCCTTCAACTCAAAAGGCGTTTTTTCGGATTTTTTGGGAATAATGCAAAAATATAATGTGAAGATGTGCATATATGGGCATCTTCACGCTCAGGCAGGTAGAAATGCTATTGAGGGTCTAAGAGAAGGGATAGAATTCAGATTTGTAGCTGCAGATCATTTGGCCTTTTGTCCTGTCAAAATCCGATAAAATTTATACATTGTACATATTGGCTTTACGAAATTGTATGTGTTATAATGTAAACGATTTTGCTGTAGCAAAGTCAATTTTTTGACCGTATTTTAAATATAAGGAGATTAAAACAGATGCAGGTGAATGTTGAGAATGTAGGTAAAAATGTCGTTCAGTTAGAAATAGAGGTTGATGCGGAGAAGTTTGAACAAGGCCTTCAGAAGGCTTTTGTAAAGAATGTGAACAGGTTTAGCATACCGGGTTTTAGAAAGGGCAAAGCGCCCAGATACATGGTAGAAAAGTTTTATGGTGAACAGGTTCTCTACGAAGATGCAATTAATGCGATTTGCCCTGAGTTATACGACCGGGCGATTGAGGAGAATGATATTCATCCGGTAGACAAGCCTGAGATTGATATAAAGCAGATTGGTAAGGGACAAACGTTCATTTTCACGGCTAAGGTTACAGTGAAGCCAGAGGTTGAACTCGGACAGTATAAGGATGTGGAGGTTGAGAAGGCACTTGCCCTTGTTACCGACGAGGATCTTGATAAGGAAATTGAAAGTATGCGTGACAAAAACTCAAGGCTTATAAGTATTGATGATAGGCCGGTAGCATCCGGCGATACTGCAATCATAGACTTTGAGGGCTTCATTGACGAAGTAGCCTTCGAGGGCGGGAAAGGCACGGATTATAGCCTTGTAATCGGCTCAGGGACCTTTATCCCCGGCTTTGAAGAACAGCTCATCGGACTTGCCTTAGGCGAGGAGAAGGACGTAGAGGTTACATTCCCGGAGGATTACGGCAGTGAGGAGCTGGCTGGAAAAGCTGCTATTTTCAAGGTGAAGGTCAAGGAAATAAAATTAAAAGAATTGCCTGAGTTGGATGATGAGTTCGCAAAGGATATCAGCGAATTTGACACGTTGGAGGAGTACAAAACCGACCTTAGAAAGAAGCTGGAAGAGAATGCGGAGCATCAGGCACACCATCAGAACGAAGACAAGGTGATCAATAAAGTGGTTGAAAATGCTACTATCGACGTTCCTCCTGTAATGATTGATAACCGCGTTGAAGATTTAGTATATGAATTTAGTATGAGGTTGCGTTATCAGGGACTGGAATTAAATAAGTATCTGGAAATGATGGGTATGGATATGGCTGCTTTCAGGGAACAATTCAAAGAGAGAGCAGAGCAGGAAGTTCGGACACAGCTTGTTATTGAAAAAGTTGGCATTGTCGAAGGTATTGCCCCAACTCAAGAGGATACTGATGAAGAAATAAAGAAGCTTGCGGAAAATTACAAGCAAACTGAGGAAGAATTCAGGCAACATTTGAAACCGGATGATATAGAATATATTAGAAATACATTGGTTACAAGAAAGACTGTTGATTTTCTGCTGGAAAACGCGAAGCTGGTTTAGGAGCGGTTTATTTTGTGATTTTTGTGGGAAACAATATAGAAGCTAAACAATTCATTGTTTATGCCGTAATAATATATAATGTAACATATATAATATAGAGAAGAAAAGGGGAGAGATATTATGAGCTTAGTACCGATAGTCGTTGAACAATCTAACAGGGGAGAACGTTCTTATGATATTTTCTCCATGCTGCTCAAGGAAAGAATTATTATGCTCAGCGACGAAGTCAATGATGTGACTGCCAGTCTTGTAGTAGCACAAATGCTTTACCTTGATTCAGTCGACCCGGACAAGGACATACAGTTGTACATCAACAGCCCCGGAGGTTCAGTCACCGCAGGGTTTGCAATATATGATACAATGCAGCATGTGAAGGCGGATGTGCAGACGATTTGTTTGGGTATGGCAGCAAGCATGGGAGCTTTCTTACTGGGAGCCGGAACAAAAGGAAAGCGGTTTGCTCTTCCGAACAGCGAGATAATGATTCATCAACCGCTTGGTGGAGCTCAAGGCCAGGCGACTGATATAAAAATAAGGACGGAATGGCTTTTAAAAATTAAGAATAAATTGAACAAAATTTTAAGCGATAGGACAGGGCAGCCCCTTGAAAGGATAGAGGCGGATGTTGAAAGGGATTTCTTTATGTCGGCCGAGGATGCGAAAGCTTACGGCCTTATTGACGATATTATGATCAGAAAGAAATAGACGGGGTGAAATAATGGCCAGATATGATGAAAAGAAGCAGGTTAAGTGCTCCTTTTGCGGTAAAACTCAAGAGCAGGTTAAGAGATTGGTAGCAGGCCCGGGCGTGTATATTTGTGACGAATGCATTGAGCTTTGTTCGGAGATAATTGAGGAAGAATTTGAAGATATAAAGATAGATGCCGAAATCAGCGACATCCCCAAGCCAAAGGATATAAAAGCGATACTCGATCAATATGTCATCGGGCAGGAGTCCGCTAAGAAATCGCTGGCTGTGGCTGTTTACAATCATTATAAAAGGATTGATGCCGATGACAGATCCGGCGAGGTTGAGCTCCAAAAGAGCAATATTGTGATGCTTGGGCCTACCGGTTCAGGTAAGACTCTGCTTGCTCAGACTCTTGCAAGGCTGCTTAATGTACCATTCGCTATAGCAGATGCCACATCATTGACGGAAGCCGGTTATGTAGGCGAGGATGTGGAGAATATTTTGCTCAAGCTGATACAGGCTGCCGATTATGACATTGAAAGGGCGGAAAAAGGGATTATTTATATCGATGAAATCGACAAAATAGCCAGAAAATCCGAGAACCCATCCATTACAAGAGATGTCAGCGGCGAGGGCGTTCAGCAGGCACTGCTGAAGATATTGGAGGGCACGACAGCTTCTGTACCGCCACAGGGCGGCAGGAAGCATCCCCATCAGGAGTTCATTCAGATTGATACTACCAATATCCTGTTTATTTGCGGAGGAGCCTTTGACGGCATAGAAAAGATTATTCAGAACAGAGTCGGTACCAGAGCAATTGGTTTTGGAGCCAATGTGGAGAGTAAAAAGGAAAAGGACATCGGCGAAATATTATCGCAAATACTGCCTCAAGATCTGCTCAAATTTGGGCTTATACCGGAATTTGTCGGCAGGCTGCCAATAATAGTAACACTGGGTGCTCTTGACAGTCAGTCCTTAGTAAGAATACTGACCGAGCCGAGGAATGCTTTGGTTAAACAGTATCAGAAGCTATTTGAAATGGACGATACGTTACTGGAGTTTGAACCGGGAGCCCTTGAAGCAATTGCCGACAAAGCGATGGCACGTAATACCGGTGCAAGAGGCTTAAGGGCTATTATTGAGGAGATCATGCTGGATGTGATGTATGACATCCCATCCGAGTCGAATATTGAGAAATGCATTGTTACAAAAGAAACCGTTGAAGCATTTGTGCAGCCGAATATGGTAATTAATGAAAACAGGAAGCCGTTGAAGAAAACAAGCGGCAAAAAATCAAGAGTTAAAAAGGAAAGCGCGAGCTAAAATGAAGCGTATTCTGCGCCTATATGGATGAACTAAAAAGCATCAGGTTATGGGGTAAACCCGGTAGCGCAAGCCATTGCCGGGGTGCCCCTTTTATATTCCCTCCTTCTGTGTAAGGGCATTTTGCGATGCAACATATTCGCAAAAGCCTTGGATAAATTTATCTTTATCGTAAATACTATTAATTGAAAACAGCGCTTGAGGAGGAGATGGAATGCTTACCAATACCTTTCTGATTATACAATTTTTCTTTTCAATTATAATAGGAGTCTACTTTCTCAATCTTTTAAAGTCCCAGCAAGGTAATAAAACCGCCATTGAAAGGGAGTCGCGAAAGGAATTGGAAAAGCTTCGAAGGCTTAAGGAAATAAAGCTGACAGAGCCTTTGTCCGAGAAGACCCGACCGGCCTGTATAGATGATATCGTCGGCCAGGAACAGGGGTTGAGAGCTTTGAGAGCAGCATTGTGCGGGTCGAATCCCCAGCATGTTATTATTTATGGGCCCCCCGGTATCGGAAAAACCGCAGCTGCCAGAGTTATTCTGGAAGAGGCGAAGCAAATACCTATTTGTCCATTTCAAAAGGATTCTAAATTTGTGGAAGTGGACGCGACTATTTTACGGTTTGATGAGCGTGGCATTGCGGATCCGCTGATCGGTTCGGTGCATGATCCAATTTATCAGGGAGCAGGGGCATATGGGGTAGCAGGCATTCCTCAGCCTAAGTCCGGAGCTGTAACAAAAGCCCATGGCGGGATACTTTTTATTGATGAGATTGGGGAGCTGCATCCGGTACAGATGAACAAGCTGCTCAAGGTATTGGAGGATCGCAGGGTCATCCTGGAAAGCGCCTATTATAGCTCAGAGGATACAAATATACCAATACACATACATGAAATTTTCCAGAAAGGCCTGCCGGCTGATTTCAGGCTCGTCGGTGCTACAACGAGGACATCGGACGACTTACCGCCGGCACTTCGCTCCAGATGCGTTGAAATCTATTTCAGACCTCTTACAGGGGATGAAATAGCCGTTATTGCCCGCAGGGCAGCAGTCAGAGGCGGCTTTAGGCTGGAGGAAGGTATTGGGGAGCTGATTGCAAAATATGCTCAGAACGGCAGAGATGCGGTAAATATTATACAAATTGCCGGAGGCGTAGTACAGGTGGAAGAGAGGAGCTTTATTACACGCAGGGACGTGGAGTGGGTGGTTGAGTTTGGCCACTATAGCCCGAGAATCGATAAAAAAATCAGTGCCGAGGAAAAGCAGGTCGGCTGCATGAATGGACTGGCTGTTTTTGGTGATGCCACAGGGATTGTCATTGATATCGAGGTAACAGCGATGAAGGCTTCGTCCAGAAAGGGAACCATCAAGGTGACAGGTATTGTCGAGGAAGAGGAAATGAGCGGACATGGCCATAAGCTTAGAAGATCCAGCTCCGCCAAGGCTTCGGTGGAAAATGCGCTTACGGTTCTAAAGAGGTTCATGCAGGTAGATACAAAGGAATATGATATACATCTAAATTTCCCAGGTGGCATTCCAATTGATGGGCCATCTGCGGGAATCGCCATTGCTGTGGCGATTTATTCGGCTGTTATGAACATCCCCGTAAGTAATGATATTGCTATGACGGGGGAATTGTCCATACGCGGCTGCATCAAGCCTGTGGGCGGTGTCGCAGCAAAGGTGGAAGCGGCTAAGCTTGCAGGTATCAAAAGGGTGCTTGTACCCAAGGAAAACTGGCAGGAGACATTTGTCGGGATTGGAATCGAGGTCATACCGGTAGATGATATTTCGCAGGTTATTAGTCATACATTCAGTTCCGAAATCACCGGACAGGCAGAGAAGATTCCGCTGCAAACGACGGTAGTTCCCATATTGGCTGCATCGCCTGCGGTAGAAAAAAGTTTCTAATTCATTTCAGACATATTACCGGATTATCCTTATATATACTACAGTATGAAGGCTGCAAAGCTTGTACTGTAGTATTCTTGTGTACGGGGGGAGCTCCGGGCTCTAAAGACTTTATTGCCAAGCCCTGATGTGTTATGATTAAACAAATTACACAGACAACGGCAGACAATGCCGGTTAAATAACCGGAGGATATATGAAGAAGAGTTGGAGGAAAGGTTCCAGGAAGAGTTCTATAATTACCGCAGGTGCAATACTAATTATTATTCTAGCATATGCTATTTTATTGCCGGATTCAGAACAGCAGCCGACTGGACAAAATGCTCAGATTACAACGCAGCAGACGGAGAACAACGGGAAAGACGATGGGCTGACAGATGCAGGACAAAATACAGATGCACAGGCAGGTGCCGGCACAAGTGCACAAACCGCGGAAAGCCCGATTAAAGTGACCCAGCTTGAAGGAATGGTGCCCGGAGGCCATATAAAAGCTGTAGTTAAGCGGGTGGTTGATGGCGACACGATCAGGGCGGAATACCGGGGTGAGGAGTACAGGGTGCGTCTTCTATGCATTGATACACCGGAATCGGTTAAGGCAAACGTGAAGGAGCAGCCTTTTGGAAAGCAGGCGGCAGAAAAGCTGGAAGAGATGATTCAGGGAAAAGAGGTGCAGCTGCTTTTCGAAAAGGGATTATGGGACAATTATGACAGGCTGCTGGCTTATGTTATGCTCGAGGACGGTAGCTGCGCAAACGCGATCATGATATCAGAAGGGTTTGCCAGGGCCAATTCTGTTAAGCCCAACATTGTGCACAGAGATTATTTCAACAGCCTTCAGGCAAAGGCGATAGAAGAAGAGAGAGGCCTATGGTCGCTCCCTGAGGATGAGAGACCTTTTGTGAAAAAGGACGATGATTATTATGTTCCGCGCTACTATGAGGATGAGGTGGCATAGGGCAAGACAACATGAATCACAGGTGTGTTTACATATAGGCACAGGCAGCAAAAGTCGACATAAGCTATACGAAAGCAAGTGTGAAAAGATGGCAAAGAAAAATGTAGGCAGGAGGATAATGAATGAGTTTACTGGAAGCAATCATTTACGGAATTGTTCAGGGATTGGGTGAGTTTCTGCCCATATCAAGCACGGCTCATATTGTATTGGCACCCTGGCTTTTTGGATGGGAGGATCCGGGGCTTGCATTTGATATTGCCCTGCATATGGGGACGCTTGTTGCAGTAGTCATCTTCTTCTGGAGAGACTGGATCAAGCTGTTCAGAGCAGGCTTGACTGATGTGAAATCCAGTGATGGGAAGCTTTTTTGGTGTCTTGTACTGGCATGCATTCCCGGCGGGATATTGGGATTGATTTTTGAAGATTACATAGAAACTGCTTTCAGGAATCCTCTGCTGATAGGAATAATGCTTATAGTCATGGGTGTTGTGCTTTTCGCGGCTGACAGGTATTCCAAACCTGAAGTAGTGTTGAAGGATATCGGCCCCAAAAGAAGCCTTTTGATAGGCGTTTCCCAAGGGCTGGCAATGATTCCCGGCGTATCAAGGTCAGGGATTACAATGGCTATGGGTAGGGCCTTGAAAATTAAAAGAGAGGATGCCGCGCGATTCACATTTCTGCTCTCTACACCCTTTATTCTGCTTAGCGGTCTATACAAAGCCAAGGATATAGTTAATGTATCTGTGGAAGTATTACCCTTTTCTGTAGCAATCGTGACTTCAGCCATTGTTGGCTTAGTAAGCATTAAGTTTCTGCTTGGATACTTAAAGCGCAAAGGGTTCGGGATATTTGCAGTCTATCGTTTCATCCTTGGCGCAATCGTTATTGCGGTCTATTTATTGAAATAGGTCTATGGTCGTAGCATAAGGCGATTAACCCATATAAATAGAGGAGCAATTGACTATATTAATTGACATTGGATTTTGCTATAATTTAACTGAACATTAGCGTTTCTCCTAACTATGGGGACATGGAGCCGAAACTCCATGTTTTTTTTTGTGCATCCATTGCTTGTAAAACAATGCTATTTGGGCTATCATACTATAGTAAAAGGTTAGCCGGAGTAAAAGGTCAACTGACTTTGTGCAGCAGGAGAGAGCGGGTGTTTTTTTGCAATACAAGGATACACATAATAAAGATACATTTATATTAGGCATTGAGACAAGCTGCGATGAGACCTCAGCAGCGGTAGTGGTCAATGGGAGGAAAATACTTTCAAATGTTATTTCCTCACAGATTGATCTACATAAGAAGTTTGGAGGAGTTGTTCCCGAAATTGCATCACGCAAGCATGTGGAGCTGGTGCTGCCGGTTATAAACCAGGCACTGGATGATGCAGATATAAGTCTTGAACAGGTAGATGTAATAGGGGTCACTTATGGTCCGGGCCTGGTCGGAGCACTTCTAGTCGGTCTTTCGGCCGCAAAAGGGCTGGCCTATGCTGCCGGAAAGCCTTTGGTCGGTGTGCATCACATCGAAGGCCACATTGCTGCAAACTATCTGGAAAACGATGTATTAGAGCCCCCCTTTGTGTGTCTGGTCGTATCAGGAGGACACAGCCACATTGTATATGTTGCCGACTATAACCAATTTGAAATAATGGGTCAGACCCGCGACGATGCTGCCGGTGAAGCCTTTGATAAAATCGCACGGGCTATTGGGCTGGGCTACCCCGGCGGCCCTGTTATTGATGCTGAGGCTGCCAAGGGGAACAGTAAGGCTGTAGAATTTCCGAGGGTACATTTTAATGATGGAAGTCTGGATTTTAGCTTTAGCGGCTTGAAAACCGCTGTTTTGAACTATGTACATGGCATGAATCAAAAAAAAATACCTGTCGATACCTCTGATGTTTGCGCCAGCTTTCAGCAGGCAGTAGTGGATGTATTGGTTGGCAACACAATGGAGGCTGCAGCGAAAAAAGGGGTAAAGCGTGTAGCGCTGGCGGGCGGGGTTGCCGCCAATTCACAGCTGAGACGCGATATGAAGTCTGCTGTGGAGCAATCAGGAATGGAAATGTTTTACCCGAGCCCCATACTTTGCACGGATAACGCGGCAATGATCGGAAGTGCAGCTTATTATGAATTTGAAAGAGGATATGTATCCTCATTGGATTTAAATGCTGTACCAAGTCTAAAACTAGGTCTTTAGTCCTGTGGATAACTTCTGTTTTCCACAGCCATAAAAGAATAATTTACATATATAGAAATAAATGCCCAATGGTGGTAAGAATTAATAAATGGCAAATTATGTCGGAAACACTCGAGAAGGCCAAAAAAGATTTTGTACTTGCAAAAGTACATAAATTGCGCCATTCCAGGCAACGCAGGCCTTTGAGCCGATTTGTCGAAATGCGCGCAAATTGTTGAATTTTTACCTGTGAATAATGTGGAAATAGCGGTAAAACCGCGTAAAATGTAGTATTTTCTTGTGTGGATAAGAGTGTGGATAGTGTGGATTAACGGTGTCATAAATTGAGATTCCAAAGGAATAGAAAAATGAAAATATTACTTGTTATTTGAATATTCCGAGTATTTCTGTATTACTTTTTTCACATAACCGCGTGTTTCGGTATAAGGCGGAATGCCGTTATACTTTGAAACAGCCCCGGGCCCTGCATTGTAGGCAGCCAAAGCTAATTCTAGATTGCCGTCGAATGAAACAAGCTGATTTTTCAGATATCTTGTACCACCGTCAATATTTTCACTGATATCAAAGGGATTTGTCACTCCAAGGGAATCGGCGGTGCCCGGCATAAGCTGCATCAGGCCTTGTGCACCGGCTCTGGATATTGCATAGGGATTGAAGTTAGACTCCTGACTAATAACCGCCCTGATCAAATCCGCATCTACATGATAGTTGAGCGAGCTTTCGGTAATGCTTTTTTCAATCTGCTCGCTCCATTGGCTTTTATCAAGAGCAATGCCTGACCTGCTGGCTGCAAGCGCTGACAAGGCTCGCTGCAGTGAGCCGGAGCTGGTGCTTTGTGTGGAATCTAATAGGGCAGAGAAAAGATCGTCGCCGGATGTGAGTGAGGCTTTTTCAGTAGAAATGCTGTCGGTCGCGGTGCTTAGATACTGTTTGAAGGGCACGCTGTCAGAAGCACCCTTGATTTTTACCGGCACCCTGCTCTGAATTTCATCCAATTTCTGCTGAAGTATATCCGACACATTCGGTATCATTTCATTCCTCCGTGGCTTGTCTAGTATCCACAGTTTATTCAAAGTCTATTTGCTCATTCAAGCTTTACCATAATAACCTAATAAAATTTTACCATAATTGTTGGTACCGTGCACTTATATATAATATCGGACAAAAGTGGAGTAATGCTTAAGAAATATTGCGTTCGGTTTTTTGACAGAATTTTGAACAGGCACTTTTTTGTTTGCCGTTGAATTGTCTGACAGTGAAAAGCTGACAATGCCCTATAGATGGTTCATAAAATGCCTCTTCCTGATTTTCACCGGATTCATGGGAAACGGCAATGAAGAACTGGCATTCAATACATTTGGATTTGTGTTCAGGAGCAGACCACTTCTCGACCTTCCTTACATATCTTGCGCAACGAAAATCTCGGGAAACAATACCATGTATTTTGCACAGAATATCTCTATTTACATTTACTTTAATTCCTCTATCACAGTTGATGCAGCTCCCGGCCTGTTTCATACGCACCTCCGTGTGTGCAACAATGTTAGTTCTAAAGCATTACGGTGTTTGATCCAGTGTATTACTGTGTTCGGTCTGACTGTATGTAAGTATTTCACATAATATACTAGCATAAGGCGAGTGTGTGTTGCAAATGGTGGGAAATACGGCTTAGAAGTCCAGGAGGCAGAAGATGAGTTGTTGTTTCAAGATGTCCGGTTTTGGGTTATAATTATCATAAATCAGACATCGCATAAACCGGAGACAAGTACAGCATATGAGGAACCCTGTAATTTTGCGTAGAAGGTATATTCCATATGAGATCGTATATATTTCCGGCTATGAGCTTCTTTTCAGGATTGAAAAGCTGATTATCACAAAATGGTTTCCGATAAAGCCACGGCCTGGCTTTTTTGACGAGGGTTGGACTTGGAATGGGAGCGAAAATGGGTAATAAGAATGAGCACCAAAAATTTATAGACTTGCATACACATACTACTGCATCGGACGGTAGCATGACACCGGCAGAACTCATCAGACATGCATATAACAAAGGCCTTACGGCTGTAGCAGTAACAGATCATGATACGGTTGGTGCAGTTGAACAGGCTATTGAAGAAGGTAAAAAAATAGGCATTGAAGTAATCGCCGGTGTGGAGATCAGTGTTGATTTTTCTTCTGAGCTGCATTTGCTCGGTTACTTTATAAACGGAGATTGCGAACCGATGCTCAAGACCCTGGAGAATCTGCGCAAAAGGAGGGAATGGCGTAATTCCAAGGTTGTCAACAGGCTTAATGAGCTTGGGCTTTCAATATCCATAGAGGAAGTTTACAATAAGGCTAAGGGCGGTGTTGCCGGGAGACCGCATATTGCAAGAACGCTGATAGAAAAAGGCTATGTGGCGGATATGGGGGATGCCTTCGAAAAGTATTTGGGCGTGGGCAGACCGGCGTATTTTAAGAAAGATAAGCTAACGTCGCAGGAGGGCATTGCGGAAATTATCCGCTCAGGAGGGATTCCTGTGCTTGCGCATCCTATTTTTATCGGGCTGCCATACGGACAGCTGGATCAGCTGGTGGAAAAACTGGCCGGTTATGGACTGAAGGGTATAGAGGCATACTATTCCCTGCATACGGAGGAACAGACGTCGGAGCTGCTGCGGATTGCCCGAAAGCACAGCCTGATCGCTACGGGAGGCAGTGATTTTCATGGTAGCTTCAAACCGGAAATAGAAATCGGGAGCGGCACAGGCTCTTTAGTGGTGCCCTACAGTGTGCTGACTGAGCTGAAGGGTGCGGCGGCTTTTTAAGAAAATATCGTAACAGGGGAATATTGACGCTATCACGGCTTTTTCGATGTCTTGACAGGGAATATGAATCCTAGTATAATGAGAACGTACCGAAAGCGATAAAGGTTAACAATTAAACCCTTTTTGGAAGGGTTATTTTTATCGGCTTGGGAGTTTAGTGAAAGGCACTGATATGGCAAACGGAGAGATAAAAGTAATCGCTCAGAATAAAAAAGCCAGACATGATTACTTTATAGAACAGACATTAGAAGCCGGCATTGTGCTGTCCGGCACGGAAGTGAAATCAATCAGGCAGGGCAAGGTAAACCTGAAGGACAGCTATGCAATGATTGAGGGTGGCGAGGTTATTCTGAACGGGATGCATATCAGCCCTTATGACCAGGGGAATATTAACAACAAAGACCCCTTGCGTGATAGGAAGCTTTTGCTGCACAAGAGCGAGATTAACAGGCTGATAGGATACACGCAGCAGAAGGGCATGTCGCTGGTGCCGCTTCGGCTCTACTTTAAAAGAGGTATAGTAAAGGTTGAGTTGGGCATTGCTAAGGGAAAGAAGCTATACGACAAGCGGGATGACATTGCACAGCGAGATGCCAAACGCGAGATCGACAGGAAGTTGAAGGAACAGTATAGATGATGTTTGAAAACAGAATAGCTCTGTTTAAAAGCAGATAGTCTTAGGCGTCTGCATTATTCGGGGGCGTATTGGTTTCGACGGGATTGTTGAGACCAGAGTAGCGGGTAGAGGATTCTCGTTGGCCTCTTTAAAAAACGAGAAACTAAAATTAAACGCTAAAAACGATAATTTCGCTTTAGCTGCTGCCTAATATAGGCAGCCCGTCGGTCTGAGGTTCCTGCGCCTCAGGTAGCCGGCGTCATTAAGTCAGGCCTTCGGTGTAGGAAGGTTAAACACTGGAACTTTTACAGTGGTAGCCTTGAGCTGTAACAGTATTTAAAGGATACTGAAGCGCAAAGCCTTCACATGGGCGTGGCGCAGAGGGAATGGGAAGCAAGGCCGGTGTTGGAGATAGGAAATCCGCATTTCGCGAATTTCAACTAGTCTGACATCAGGTATCTGGTTTCTGAATTTATGTGATACACCCGTAGAAGCGCTGGTGGATATAGTTTCGGACAGGGGTTCGACTCAGTAAAAAGAATCGCCCTGCCTGGCGACAGGCAGGTGAAAACCCGGCTTTATCGGTGAAACCGTAACGGAAGGGAAAACAGCGAAAGCTGTGGACATCAGAAAGAGACATTTCTCACTTAGTAGAAATGCTTGTAAATCTGAGAAAAGTGTCCATTGCCTTGATACCGACGGCAATACCGAGAGGTATGTGAGGAAACTCAACAGCCTTGTATCGACTTATAGGGATCTAAGGAAAATGGGACACACCTTTGCAAAGAGGTATTCCTTAACAGAAAAGGAATGTCCCTGTCGATGATCTACTAGGATGGAAGCTAAGAAGGACATCAAGTCCTAACAAATTTACAGCTTTCATAATACGCCGGGGGGCTCTTATCAGATCATTGTAGAGTTCAAGATATAGTCAGTGCCAATGGAAACATTGGAATAGCACGTCCCCTCGCCTCCACCAAAATTTGAAACCCGCTATTTTAGCGGGTTTTTTGCATATTATGGTCAAAAATTTTAGTGCCCTTGCGAAATGGCATCTCAAAAGTGTGAAATGTACCCTTGGGATTTCTGACCTTCGACCATTAAAACGCTAATCCATACCTTTTTCTTAGCCCACTGCTTGATTTTGCAAGTAATGGGAACAATAATGGGATAAAACACCAAATTTGTTGACGTAATCACGCCAATATAGTAGTTATTGCTGGATTTATGATGAAAAAGTAGTATTCCCTTAAAATTGCTACCCCATTAGTTGAAAAACCTAGCAGCTACGGCGTATTTTTTGAAGGTATTTATACTGATGAGATTAAGGGCAGTATCTTGGCACGCCCATTTTTATTGAGAAGAAAGTAATAACAATTATGGTCAGATACAGAACAATATACTGTAATACAATTACTTTTTTGACTGTCGGCTAAAGCGCAGATTGCTTGGCTAGCAGTCTTTTTTATTGTTTACAAAGCTAGTCGCATTAGAATTGCGGACAAAACACAAAAGAGTTATTGACATATGCCAGAAACGGTGTATAATAAGAATAGATGGCATATGTCAGAAACTATAAGGAGGTGGATATCATGCCAGGAAGAGATGGAACCGGCCCAGTGGGCGCTGGATCAATGACTGGAAGAGGTTTGGGACTTTGCACAGCTGATAATGCGGTAAAGGATGGAGCCAACCGCGCAATGGGATCAGGTCTTGGGCTTGCTTGCAGACGCGGCTCCGGTCGCGGTCTCGGCCATAGCTTTGGTAGAGGTTTCGGTCGTGGTTTTAGTAGAGGTTTCGGTCGCGGTTTCGGTAGAGATTTTGCGGTTAATCAGGCCTCCTCAAAAACACAAAAAGAGCTGCTTCATGAACAGAAGGCCATATTGCAGGAACGAATCGAAGTTATTGATAAGCAATTAGAGAACATTTAGCAGGCATCAGGGATAACAGGAGGACGCTCTTGTTATTTCTGATTGGGAAGAAGCCTTGATTAAAAGATAGTGTAAAGTAGCTTATGAAAAACAGCCCGAAGCACTATCAAGGCAGGTTAAAATGGAGGGGATAAACTATGGCAAGACCGATGAAATGGAGAAAAGTATGCAGCTTGCCTGAGAGCAATAGATTCGGGCCTCTTAATGCGCCTGCTGAGGCGAAAAACCATGTAATTATGACCGTTGACGAGTATGAAACCATAAGGCTTATCGATTTAGCGGGCTTCACACAAGAAGAGTGCGCCGCGCAGATGAATGTCGCTCGCAGTACAGTTCAAGGCATTTATATTGCAGCTAGAAAAAAGCTGGCTGAATCATTAGTTAATGGAAGGGTACTATCGATTGAAGGTGGCGAATACCGGCTTTGCGATGGAACAGGAAATGGTTGTGGCCGCGGCGGCTGTCATAGGCATAGGCGGGGTCGGCGCTTTAAAGGTGAAGAGGGTTGAAGAAGGCAATGCATTGGCATTGGCAAAGACTGAAGCCTTAAAGGAATAGTTGAATATTATATATGAAAATATTGTTCGGGATTAAAAACTAAAAGGATGGAGGATTCTTATGAAAATAGCAATTCCAGTAGATGAGAAAACTTTGGAGTCAAATGTATGTGCCTCTTTTGGACGAGCCCCAAATTTCCTTTTCTATAATACAGAGACAAAAGAGAGCTATTATCTTGATAATACAGCTGTTGCCAGCCAGGGTGGGGCAGGAATAAGAGTTGCGCAGGTAATTGCAGATCATGGAGTAAAAGCGGTACTGACTCCACGCTGCGGCGAAAATGCTGAAAAAGCTCTGAGCAAAGCAGAGGTGCTGATATATAAATCAATACCCGGAACGGCGCAGGAAAATATTGATGCGTTTTTAGACGAACAGCTTAATTTGCTCAGCGATTTTCACCCTGGATTTCATGGGCACGGGGGCAACTAATAATGAGAATAGCGGTGCTAAGTGGTAAGGGTGGCACAGGGAAGACGCTGGTGTCGGTAAATTTGGCAGCGGCGGCGAAAGCATCAACCTATATAGATTGTGATGTAGAAGAGCCAAATGGACATCTTTTTTTTAGGCCTGAAGGAGTTCGGGAAGAAGAAGTATCAGTAGGGATTCCAATGGTGAATAACGAACTATGCAACGGATGCCGAAAATGCGTTGATTTTTGTAAATTCAATGCCCTTGCCTATATAAAAGAGAAACTGATTATTTTTGAAGAGGTTTGTCATTCCTGCGGCGGTTGTGTCATGCTTTGCCCCAAAAAGGCACTAACAGAGAAGGAAAAGGTTATCGGCAGGGTTCAAAAAGGGATTTCCGGCAAGGTGATGGTGTGGACAGGAATACTGAACACCGGTGAGGCTTCGGGTATCCCTATCATAAAAAAGCTGCTTGTCGCAAATAATCCTAAGGAGGATCAGCCTGCCTTTATCGACTGCCCTCCCGGAAGCGCGTGTATTGTAATGGAAAGCATCAAGGACGCAGATTATTGTATATTGGTAGCGGAACCGACATTGTTTGGTGTGCATAATCTTAATATGGTTTACGAACTGGTCAATTTATTTAATAGGCCATTCGGAGTGGTTCTTAACAAATGCCTGGAGGGGGGAAACCCGGCAGAGAAGTTTTGCTTAGAAAAAAACATAAAGATTTTGTGCCGAATTCCATTTGATAATGAATTGGGGGCATTAAATTCGAATGCGGAAATCGCCGTTAGTAAGAACGAAAAGTACCGCGAACTGTTTTCTTCCCTGCTTGACACAGTGACAAAGGAGGTGCAGCATGAAACAACTACTAATCCTTAGTGGAAAGGGCGGCACCGGAAAGACAACAATAGCGAGCGCATTTATTAAGCTCGCTGACGCCAGGGCATATGCGGATTGTGATGTGGATGCGCCTAACCTGCATCTTATAACAGAGTGGTATGCTGAACCGAAAAAAACGGACTATTATGGGTTGCCAAAAGCTGAGATAAATTCGCAGCTGTGTATTGAATGTGATCAATGCAGACAAAACTGCCGTTTTGATGCCATCAATGCAGAGCCGCACTATAAGGTCGATCTTTTTGCATGTGAAGGGTGCGGCGTGTGCGAGTATGTTTGCCCTGCGGGAGCGATAGTCTTGATGCCGGTAGTGGCCGGGGAATTGATGCTCTACTCCGGCGGGGGGAAAGTGTTTTCAACAGCACAGCTCAAGATGGGCAGTGGGACTTCCGGAATGCTTGTTACCGAGGTTAAAAAGCAGATGAAGTCGGCACAGCTTGGTGTCCAACTAGCCATTATAGATGGATCACCCGGGATAGGTTGCCCTGTTATTGCATCACTGAGCGGCGTGGATATGGTTTTGATAGTCGCAGAACCTTCCATATCAGGTATCAGCGATATGGAGCGCATCATAAAAACGGCGGCGAGATTCGGGACTAAGACAGTAGTATGTATAAACAAATATGATACCAACATTGGAAACACAGAAAAGATTGAGGAGTTTTGTAAAAAACAAGGGCTGCCATTTATCGGCAGGATACCCTTCGACTCCAACGCAGTAAAAGCCATTAATAATGGTCAAACTATTGTAGACATAGACTGCACATCTGGGAGGGCGGTTAAAGAGGTTTATTATAAGACGATGGAACTGTTTTTGGAATAGGCCTGAAGCAGGAAGAGCCTGTACGGAAAGCTGATATGAAGGGTACAGATATATTATTAGGCAAGCAATAACATTTTAAATATAAGGAGCTGGATTATGAGCGAAAATTGCAATCAAAGCTGTAGCAGCTGCTCGGAGGACTGCGCAGAGAGAAAAGAACAAAAGACGGATTTCTCCGAGAAGCTGCATGAGATGAGTAGTGTGAAAAAGGTCATTGGTATTATCAGCGGCAAAGGCGGCGTCGGCAAGTCGCTTGTTACCTCAATGCTTGCGGTTACCATGAACAGAATGGGTTATCGTTCCGCAATTCTTGATGCTGACGTTACTGGGCCTTCCATCCCTAAAGCATTTGGTATCAAGGAAAAGGCCACAGGCAGTGAATTTGGTCTATTCCCTGTTAAAACCAAGACCGGTATTGAAATTATGTCTATTAATTTGCTTTTAGAAAATGATACTGATCCGGTTGTCTGGAGAGGACCGATTATTGCCGGTACAGTAAAGCAGTTTTGGTCTGATGTTATCTGGAACGATGTGGATTTTATGTTCATCGATATGCCACCGGGTACCGGCGATGTTCCTCTCACGGTATTTCAATCAATTGCTGTTGATGGGATTATCGTTGTGACATCTCCACAAGAATTGGTATCCATGATTGTTTCAAAGGCTGTCAAGATGGCCGAGATGATGAATATCCCCATTATCGGTCTGGTGGAAAACATGTCCTATTTCAAATGCCCTGATAACGGAAAGGACTATCAGATATTTGGAGAGAGCCACATTGAAGAAATTGCTGATAAGCATAATTTGAAGG
>CAZQCL010000021.1:0-19669 GCA_964592435.1 uncultured Oscillospiraceae bacterium | reverse complement strand
CGGCAAACAAAACATTCTCGCCGTTTATATTCCATTCCTTGCTGTAGCCATTGCCTCCTGATGGTAGCATCTCGTCTGCAAGTACCTCTTCGCTTATCAATTCCTTATTGCGTTCAACAATACCTTTAATCTTTTCATTATCACCATAATAGACCCTGATATGGTTTTGTACTTCAAAGCCAGCTTCCTTTCGCATTGTCTGCAGCTTACTGATAATCTCACGGACAAAACCTTCTTCAAGTAATTCCTGTGTAAGATTCACATCCAGTACGACTGTAATATCTCTGTCGCTTTCAGATATAAAGCCTTCCCTTTGCAGGGTTTCAACAAGCACATCCGACAGTTCAAGCACCACATCTGTACCTTCCAGCTCAAAGCTGACCTTGCCGTCTTTATCAAAGCGGCTCATCAATTCATTTCCATCAGCCTGGGCAAGCATTTCACCGATTTTCGGCACAAGCTTGCCATATTTGGGCCCAAGTGTGCGAAGCTGCGGTTTGAACTTGTAGCTGGTAAACTCCGATGCATCCTCCGTATACACCAGTCGCTTCACATTCAGTTCATCTGCGACCAGCTCCCTATACATCTGCGGCAGCTCCTGCTCATCCCTGATATGCATTGTTCCAATGGGCTGGCGATTCTTAATATTAGCCGCATTCCTGCAGGCTCGTCCGAGAACCACAAGCTTCAGTACCTTATCCATGTTGGCTTCCAACGCCGCATCGATATATCCCTCCTGCACAGTCGGGTAATCACAAAGGTGTACACTCTCAGTTGCGTTTGAATCAATGCTTCTGACAAGGTTGCCATAAATCTCTTCACTGATAAAGGGCACAAAAGGCGCAGCAGTCTTTGAAACCTCCACGAGCACGGTGTAAAGCGTCATATATGCATTAATCTTGTCCTGGTTCATATCCTTCTGCCAGAAACGCTCCCTGCATCTTCTGACATACCAGTTGCTCAAATCCTCAACAAATGCTTGAATATCTCTAGCAGATTCCGTAATCCTATAGTTTTCAAGGTTCCTGTCGACTCTTCCAATCAGCGTATATAGTCTTGAAAGAACCCACCTGTCCATTACGGACAGCTTACCCTGCTCCAGCTTGTACTCCAGCGGATTAAATTTGTCAATATTGGCGTAGAGCACATAAAATGCATAAGTATTCCACAGAGTACCCATAAATTTTCTCTGGCTCTCGCTTACTGCGTCTTCATAAAATCTGCTGGGCAGCCAGGGCGCACTTCCGGTGTAAAAATACCAGCGTACCGCATCAGCCCCCTGCTTATCCAGTACAGTCCAGGGATCAATGACATTCCCCTTGTGCTTGCTCATTTTTTGTCCGTCCTTATCGTTGACATGACCCAGTACAATACAATTTTTGAAGGCCGGCTCATCAAATAGTAACGAAGATATGGCCAACAGTGTATAGAACCACCCTCTGGTCTGGTCGATGGCTTCACTGATAAAGTCTGCAGGATATCTTTCCTCAAATATTTCCTTGTTTTCAAAGGGATAATGCCATTGGGCAAAAGGCATTGCGCCTGAATCGAACCAGCAGTCAATTACCTCTGAAACTCTGGTCATTTTCCCCGAGCATTCTGGGCATGTCAAATGAATTGCATCTACAAAGGGCTTATGCAATTCTATATCCTCCGGTACATTATCGCCTAGTTCCTTCAGTTCGGCTATGCTGCCGATTATATGGCGATGCCCGCACTCACATTCCCATATAGGCAGCGGCGTGCCCCAGTACCTGGCACGACTGAGTCCCCAATCCACCACGTTTTCAAGGAAGTTCCCCATGCGGCCTTCCTTGATGTTTTCCGGCAGCCAGTTGATTTTTCTGTTGTTTTCAAGCAGCTTTTCCTTAATCGCAGTCATTTTAATAAACCAGGTGTCGTTAGCATAGTAAAGCAGTGGAGTATCGCACCTCCAGCAGAAGGGGTAGGAATGCTCATATTCCATCAGCTTGTAAACAAGCCCTCTTGATTCCATATCCTTGATAATCAATGGATCGGCATCCTTTACGAACATATCCTTCCACGGCGCCACCGTTTCAATAAAATTGCCCTGCTCATTGACCAATTGAACAAAGGGAAGGTCATTGTCTCTCCCGACCCTTGCGTCATCCTCGCCGAATGCAGGCGCCGTATGAACGATACCGGTACCGTCGGTCAGTGTCACGAAATTGTCGCATACTACGTAATAAGCTTTTTTATCCGGCTGTACAAAGTCAAATAAGGGTTCATACTCCATGCCGGACAGCTCCGAACCCTTAAAGCTCCCCACGACCTCATATTCATCCTTTAGAACAGTGGATGCCAGCACCTCGGCCAGAATATAGATCTCATCACCGCTTTTTGCTCGGATATAGGTCTCTTCCGGATTTACAGTAAGTGCAACGTTGGAGGGCAGTGTCCAGGGTGTGGTGGTCCAGGCCATCAAACTCACGCCCGGCTCACCTTTTACTCTAAATTTCACAAAAACTGAAGGCTCCCTGACGTCTTTATACCCCTGTGCCACCTCATGGCTCGAAAGCGACGTTCCGCAGCGTGGACAATAAGGCACGATTTTATATCCCTTGTATAAAAGGCCTTTATCCCAAATTTGCTTCAGTGCCCACCATTCGGACTCTATATAGTTATTCTCATAAGTGATATAGGGATCCTCCATATCTGCCCAAAATCCCACACGGTCACTCATTTCTTCCCATTCATTCTTGTATTTCCATACGCTCTCCTTGCATTTTTGTATGAAAGGTTCTACCCCGTATTTTTCTATTTCGGGCTTTCCATTTATCCCAAGAACCTTTTCCACCTCAAGCTCAACAGGTAAGCCATGGGTATCCCATCCTGCTTTTCTAAGCACGTCATAACCCTTCATTGACCTGTATCGCGGTATAATATCCTTAATGGTACGAGTGATAATATGCCCTATATGCGGCTTGCCGTTTGCCGTTGGCGGGCCGTCGTAAAATGTGAAGGATTTATTTCCTTCCCTGAATTTCAGGCTCTTCTCGAATATTTCGTTTTCTTTCCAATAACTTAAAACTTGCTTTTCTCTTTCTGCAAAATTCAAATCTGTAGATACTTTTTTGTACATAGTTTATCCTCGACTCCTTACTTGGGCATTCTGCGATATAGCATGTTTTGAGTTCCACCGGCTGAATTATATTAAAGTTACATCGCAAAAGCCCCTGCTAAATAATTCCTTGCAACTACTATATTATAGCCAATCAGACGAATCTAAAAAACTCTCAATCCCATTCAAAGGGACGAGAGTTAATTTCTCACGCGGTACCACCCAAATTATCGTCTATACAATGACGATCACTTGATTACACAGTTAACGGTGTGTTTCCGGCTTTTCATACTTTCCCTTTTAAATAAGGTTCGCCTTTTACAAGACTTCATGCCTTCCTAAATAAGGGTTTCAGAAAGCAGCTCCCGGATGATTTTCATAGGCCTTCGCTGCAGGCTTCCACCAACTGCCTGCTCTCTGTAAGGCTCAAAGCCCATTACTCCTTCCGATCATCGCCTTAGAATATTAAAAAAATTATACAACAAGGACCTGCCTGCTGTCAATAATAGCTTCGGCTACTCTTCTCCATTCTCGAACATTTGTTGCAGCAGCTCCATTTGCGTCGCTAACAGCATTTCACACTTCGATTTGAAAATATGCAGCTTCTTTTTGGCTTCTTCATATTCAAACTTAACCTTCACTACCTCCTGATTTGCATCATTAATCAGCTTCTGTGCCCTTATCTCAGCCTCATGGATAACGTTGTCGGCTTTTTCGTAGGCACTCTTCTTAACATCCTCACCTGTTTGCTGAGCGACTATAAGCGCATTCTGTAAGGATTCCTCAATGCTTTTATAATGCTGTAGTCCGTCATTGAGCAGCGCCAGCTTATCCTTTAGTTCAACATTCTCGCGGATATATGCGCTATAATCCTCAATAACCTTGTCGAGAACATCATTGACAGCATCCTCGTTGTAACCAGAAAAGTTCTTTTTAAATGTTAAGTTTTGCAGGTCATTAGGCGTGTAATTCATACATGAACCCCTCTTTAAATATATTTCTTTATGCTAAAATTCCGGTAAAATATTGTAGCAGCCCTCTCTGCGTATAAATACCCACCAAAAAAGAATAGTCACATACATATACTTCTTTCATCGTCAGTTATTTCACCCAGGGGAAGGCAGTGTTCTTATTCCTCATATCTTCCTTGAACACGCCCATAATATCGACATTATTGGGAGCAATCAGGAAAATGCCTGAGGATACCTTCTGTATATCCCCATCCAGCCCATAAACAGATCCGCTGAGAAAATCCACGACCCTTTGTGCCGTTTCCTTACTCATACTTTCAAGATTTACAACAACGGGTTTCTTATTCTTTAGGTGGTCGCATATATCACGCGCATCGTCAAAAGCTTCCGGTTGCATGATAACAACCTTGAATTGGTTATTTGAATGAATATTCACTACCTTGCTCGGTTGCTGTTTTCTTGTAAATGATTGCAAATATTTTGGTGCTTGATACGAGTCATCCTCCACATCGTCCATTGTAGCTTCAGATTCGTCCTCGTCTTCCTCTGCTTCCCAGCCAACCAGATTTAGCATCTTGTTCAGCAGCTTTGCCATTTGTAGATCCCTCCGTTTTTCTTTAGTATACTCTGCGTTGTATCGTAATCCCGGCAGAGCTCTCAGCGTTTCCCAAATAGGGACGTACCAATCCTTACCATGTTAGACCCTTCCTCAATGGCAACCTCAAAGTCATTGCTCATGCCCATCGAAAGGTAATCCATATCTATATTATCAATATTTTCCTGCCTGATGTCAATAAGCAATTTTCTAAGGCCTGCAAATACCCACCTTACTTCTTCTGGATTAGGAGCCATAGGTGCTATTGTCATCAAACCCTTTATCCTAATATTTCCCATCTCACTAATTTCTCTAATAAAGTCTACTGTCTCATCGGGACTTATGCCAAACTTACTATCCTCCTGCGCAATATTAACCTGCACCAACGCATTTACCTGCCTGTTGGTATTTTTTGCTCTCTTCTGGATCTCCCTGGCCAGCTCCATGCTATCCAGTGAATGAATCATGCTGACCTTATCCAGAATATACTTGACCTTATTTTTTTGCAAATGACCAATCATATGCCAATTGCACTTTATATTTAATATATCGTATTTTTTACATAATTCCTGAACCCTATTTTCGCCGAACTCGGTAATACCACAGCTAAAAGCTTCTTCTATCCTCTCAGGGCTAACCGTCTTGCTCACTCCGATTATTTTTACGCTCTCGGGACTCCTTCCGGCTCTTTTAGCAGCAGCCCATATTCCTGCATTGATTGCACCGATATTCTCGCTGATAATACTATGCTCTGTTGTCATCTGTCTATAATATCCCCTTCCTCTACCCTATCCGGATTCATGATATATGTATCATACAGGTTCACTGTTTTTCCACTTTTCCCGTAATTCTCCTCAGGTGTACATATGATAGCATATTCGTCGTCGCTGCAAACGATATCAACAGTTCTTGCCGATGCAACATTGAATTTATTTAACATTATTCTGCCGCTGCTGCCGTCCCGAGAAATATCCCGCAGGCTTTTAAGCGGTACCTTAAGACCCTCTTCAATAGTGCTGATAAAGTCCACATTAACCACCCTTGCTGTCGACAAAAGCTCAGCTCCTCTGCTCATTCTTATGCAGACCACGGCTTTACCGCTATTCGAGGGATTCATGCATACAATAGTGCCATTAGTCTCAAGGCCAATATCATTAACTCTCAGCTTGATGCTATCTCCTTGTTCAAAATCCATAATTCCCTTCTTAGAAATAGATGCAGCTATATAAGTATCTGTTCCCCTAATAATCTTTGCCACAGGCTGCCCGGCTTGAATCTTCCCCGTCATAACAATTCTCTGTGCATCCCGCTTCATAACTTCATCCAAATACTCCGGTGTCAAGCTTTCAAGAACCCTGGGAGATATTTTAGCTTCATAACCATCTATTGTATAGGATACAATTCCCGACAGGTTTGATCTGACCTCGATGGTATTAGAATCAATTTTATCCTGGATAATTTCCTTCTGCTTAAGTAGAGAATCGATATAGCTGTCGGCTGAATTTTCACCAACGATTTCAGCCTTCTTCTCCACAATCCTAAATATATCATCTCTGGTTTTCCCCATCTCTTTAAAGTCTCTGGCATTGCATTCCAAAATCATGTCCTGTACTTCAAGGGCTATTTCGTTATCCAGCTTTGCTAAGTCTTCAGAGAAAAAATCAGCCTTTTCCGCCTTTTCCATTTGGACTTTAACTATCCTGGCGTTCAGCTTTTCCATATCATGGACAAGGTCGTCAGAGGCATCGTTCATTACCGTCGCAATACGTGAATAAGCCGCAGTTCTCTCTCCCTCGTCAATTTCTGCTAGACACCTCCCTGTAATAGCAGACGGCTCCAACAGCACTTCATCCCTTACGATGACGGCATCGCAGTTGATATTTTTCTCAATAAATCCATTCCTTATGACATCCTGAGTAATACTATCTCCTGTCAGCCAGTTCAGTAAAGACGGAACATAAAGCAGGAGGAACAAAAAAACCAGCAGGCTGCCGTAAGTTACCCTTCTTACGGTGGCTCCCTTGCCTGAAGCAGCCTTATTCCCTTTCACGGTGCGCTTCTCACTGTGCAAATCATTGTTATGCACAGTCTTGCCGCGTTTCACGGTTCGTTTACCATGGGGATTCCCACTGCGCCGCTCTATGGGAAATTCAATCGTTTTATTCATTTTTTCTCTTGCTTTTTTTGCTTTCATTTTACATTCCTGTCTTTTATGTGCATAGGGCAAAAGCTCTTCATAGCTTTATCAGCTGTCTATCCTTCATGGACTTCAATGCGGACATAAGCCCAAGCTTTACATGCTCATAAACCAATCCGCCCTGCATATAAGCCGTATAGGGTGGCTTAATTGGAGCATCCGCACTCAACTCAATGGATGACCCCTGTATAAAAGCTCCCGCAGCCATAATGACCGGACAGTCATACCCCGGCATTTCCCAAGGCTCGGGAGTTACAAAGGAATCCACGGGTGATCCCTTTTGAATCCCCTGACAGAAAGCAATCAAGGGCTCCGGACCATTGAAGCGTATTGCCTGAATAATATCACTCCTGGATTGCCTGGGCTTTGGTGATGTGTCAAAACCCAGCTTCTGCATTACAGCTGAGCATAAAATTGCTCCCTTCAGGCTCTCCGCTACTGCATGAGGAGCCATGAACAATCCCTGAAACAGAAGCCTGTTATTGCCCAATGTAGCGCCCACCTCGCCGCCGATACCCGGTGCTGTAAGCCTGTATGCGGCATTTTGAACATACGCTGCCTTCCCTGCGATATAACCGCCTGACGGTGCCAGACCACCTCCCGGGTTTTTTATCAGCGAGCCTGCTATCAAATCTGCACCAACTTCAACAGGCTCTTCCGGTTCGACGAATTCTCCATAGCAGTTGTCCACCATTACGATTGTGTTTATGTTAATTTCTTTTATAAGCTCTATAGTCCTCTTTATTTCCTTTATATCAATAGACGGCCTCCAGCTATATCCGCGAGAACGCTGTATCAATACCATTGTTGTTGTTTTGTTCACAGCTTCCCTCACGCTGTCCAAATCAATGCCTCCGTCCTCCAGGAGCTCTACCTGCCTGTATTGAATACCAAAATCCTTCAGGGAGCCGGCACCTTTTCCCCTAATGCCTATTACCTCTTCCAGTGTATCATATGGCTTTCCCGTTACAGAAAGCAGAGTATCACCTGGGCGCAGATTCCCGAACAGGCACACAGCCAACGCCTGGGTTCCGGATACTATCTGGTGCCGTACAAGCGCAGACTCCGCTTTGAACAGCGTTGCATAAACCTCATCCAGTACCTCTCGTCCCCTGTCGTCATAACCGTAGCCGGTGGTACCGCTAAAGTGGGAATCGCTCAACCTGTGCTTTTGCATGGCGGAAATAACCTTGTACTGGTTCACTTCCCTGATGGACTCGATATCCTCGAAAATACTCTTTATTTCATTTTCTGTGGATTGAATTATTCCGATTATCGCATCGTCGATGCCAAATTCATTTTTTAGACAATTATGTAAGGACTCATCCATGTAATCAGCAATCCTCTCTTTTACTCTTTTGTATATAAACCAAATGAGCTTCTTTATAAGTCCTGCTCAGTCTTACTTCTTTTGTATATATACATTTTATATCACCTGAGCAAGCATTTCAACCGTCTACAGACCTATTTTGCAGGACTAATCGGTCATTCCCCATCGTCTTACCTCCATGCCGCGCCTGTCCCTTGCTTTATCGCCCCTGCTAATGTAACATTGTGATACAAACTACCCGACAACATAAACATAATTAGATAAAGGTGGCAAAAATGAAACTGAGTATTACAGTATCCGCCAAGGACCAGGGCAAAAGCGTCAAACAGCTGCTAAAAGGTCAAATGCAGCTTTCTGAAAGACTGATAAAGCAACTCAAGCTCTCCGGCAAAATTCTGCTAAATTCTATCCCGGTGCATGTTAATGCGAAGGCTGTCGAAGGCGATCTCTTAGAAGCACTGGTAGAGCTTAATGAATACAATGAAAATATCATTCCTGAGCCGATAGACCTGGACATCCTATATGAGGATGAAACCCTGATTGCAATCAATAAGCCTCCCGACACAGTAGTACATCCAACCTTCAGACACCAGACAGGCACTGTGGCAAACGGCCTCATGCATCATCTGCTTGAAAAAGGCATAAAAACCCTTGTGCGTCCCGTAAGCAGGCTTGATCGCAATACATCAGGCATTATACTGTTCGCATTGAATCCATATATCCAGGAATGCCTGATTCGGCAAATGCATGAAAAAATATTTATCAAAGAATATATTGGTATCGTTCACGGGACACTTAACGCGGACAACGGCACAATAAACCTCCCTATCGAAAGACTT
Source organism: uncultured Oscillospiraceae bacterium (assembly GCA_964592435.1). Classification (GTDB taxonomy): domain Bacteria; phylum Bacillota; class Clostridia; order Acetivibrionales; family DTU013; genus JAAYBT01. The sequence continues at coordinate 10,655 of CAZQCL010000021.1, read as the reverse complement.
GCCGGAAGCATCATGCTTCGCCATACAACACAGGAGGGCGCTCCCTCAATAACCCATTTTAAAGTCCTGGAACGTTTCAAAGATGCCACTTATCTAAAATTCATGCTGGAGACCGGTAGAACCCATCAAATTCGTGTCCATTGTCAGGCGATAGGCCACCCCTTGGTTGGCGATACCCTATATCCTCTGCCAGCCTTTCAAAATGATTACCAGAACCTCATTCCAAGGCATGCTCTGCATTCTCACCTAACACTATTCACCCACCCCTATACAAAAATGCCTCTCGAATTAAAAGCACCTATCCCGGATGATATCATGCATACACTGGAAATACTGAGAAATAATTAGTTGTGATTTACTTAATTTCCCTTTAATGGTATTATTGTCTTAGTATTCTTCTGTCTGGGAGGAAGATAAATGGAAGTACTAAAGGAAAGATATTCTATAACCGAGCTAAGTACAATGCTTCAAATAACAGATCATGCGCTGCGGTTTTATGAGAAGGAATTCGAAATAGCCATACCAAAGGACGAAAGGGGAAGGCGCTATTACACTACCGATATGGCAAATCTCATGTACAAAATAAAAGTCATGCGAAGTGAAGGCCTCGAAATAAAAGCAATTAAAAAAATTCTTAATGAGGATTGCGTTTTTCAAGCACCTCAGGTTATACCAGTCGAAAACACGACATCTCTCGTATCTCCCGCTGCTAAGGAATATGAAGCCATTTATGTTATTCTGCATGAATTCGGAAAACAGCTTACTAAGGAAATATCCTGCGAAGTAAATACCGCAAAGGAAAACTTATCTATAGAAATATCCAAAAGCAAGCTGGAATTGGGTGCATGTGTTGAAAACAGCATGCGACGATTGGAAAACAAGATGGAAAAGCACTATGAAGAGGTCGATAGAGCCTTAGGCAAATGGAGGGAGAAAAGCATGAAGCGTTCAAACAGTTTTTTCCGTAGGATCTTCAAAAGAAGATACAAGGACTTTTAATAGAACACCTCATGCACTCTCATTTAGCTAACCCTCATCTCTAGACGTAGCTTATCTGCTACCATTGCAATAAACTCTGAGTTGGTTGGTTTCCCCTTACCGATACTAACCGTATATCCAAAAAGAGCGTCAATGGCTTCTACCTGTCCCCTACTCCATGCAACTTCAATCGCATGTCTAATAGCCCTTTCAACTCTGCTCGGTGTGGTATTGTACTCGTGCGCAATAGAGGGGTACAACTGTTTTGTGATAGAGTTGATGATATCAAGATCCTTTACCACCATCATAATGGCATCCCTTAGATATTGGTAACCTTTAATGTGTGCTGGTACTCCTATCTCATGCATGATGCCGGTAACTTCCACCTCAAGGTTGCGTTGAACAGGCGCACGGTAAGGTATTTTTGTTTCCATTGTACAATCCGACTTGATAACCGGCGAATGACCACTATCCTTCAATTGCCTGATGCGCGAAACCAATACTTCCATATCAAAAGGCTTTACAATATAATACTCTGCACCAAGTGCAAGAGCCCTTTGTGTAATTTTATCCTGACCAACGGCAGATAGGATAATAAAAGTAGGCCTTTTTTTCAGTGGCATAGATCTCATTTTTTCCAGTACACCCAGCCCATCCAAATGAGGCATAATTATATCAAGAATAGCTATATCCGGTAGTCTTTCTGCGATTAAATCGCAGGCTTCATTTCCATCCTTTGCGACACCGGTCACTTCCATATCGCTTTGGTTGTTCAAATACTCGCAAAGAATGCTACTAAATTCCTTATTGTCATCTGCGATGACAATCTGTGTTTTCTTTTCCTGCAATCGAATTCCCCCTCCTTTTGAAATTATGAACCTAATTGCATTATATTTTTCTTTCGTACAATTATCAAGTATTATTTTATCTGTAATTCCAATTTCTGATTACATTTCTTTACTATTGTAGCCTTTATATCTCTTCTGTTACCTAATTTCAAGCCATTTCAGCAATTCACTCCATTTGCGTATTTTGGCGGGATTTCATATTCTCTTTGCGCTGATTTCCTATTATACCGACTATTTCCTGCGTATTTTACACCAATCATTACCGTATGCCCCATTATAAGCTAATGAGCTGCTTTACACAGCTGCATTTTTAAGCATTGTTTCTATAAAGATACCGTACCCACGTGAAGGATCATTTACCAGCACATGAGTCACTGCACCTATGATTTTGCCGTTTTGTATAATCGGGCTGCCGGACATGCCCTGCACAATGCCACCGGTACTATCGAGCAAACGTTTATCTGTAACCTTGATAATCATACCTTTAGATCCGTTCATATTTTGCCTTGAGACTTTTTGTATTTGGATAGAATATTCTTCAATCCTTTTCCCATCAATATTCGAAAGAATTGTCGCCGGCCCTTCGGTAATTATGGCTCTGACACCAACCGGATATAACTTGCCGGGTATGCGTTCCATAGCTCCTCTGTCAAGTCTGCCATATATACCAATCTCGCTGTTGTTTTGTATCGTGCCGAGCTTAAAACCATCGGTAAATATCCCCTTCAATTCCCCGGGATCCCCTGATCTACCCATCCTCACGCCAAGAATGTTTGACTCTGTTATCTCGCCTGATCTTACAGACATAAGCGTCCCTGTATCAATGTCAGTAATCCCATGGCCTAACGCACCAAATCTTCCGGTATTCGCATCATAAAATGTCAACGTACCAATTCCGGCCGTGCTGTCCCTTACCCACAATCCAATATGATACTGATTATCATCTGATGATTTTACCGGTGATACCATTGCAGTTGTGCTTTCATAGCCATTGCTATAATTTAGTTTAACAGGCCTGCCCCGGCTGTTTTTTATTTCATTTACCAATTCGTCAATACTATCAACATGTTTATCATTAATTCGAGTAATGATATTTCCGGGCTTAATTCCGCTATTTCTAACCGGTATTGTTTTTTGCCCATTGTTTTCCACATCGGATATTCCTATTACCAAAATACCCTGCAACAGGAGCTTTACACCTACGGTATTACCACATGCAACTACCTGCTTGTTTGAAACTATATCTACATTTACCTTCTTAACAGGCAGCACACCAAAGAACTTCAGATTAAGTACAACTCTTCCGCCCTTGTCAGAGCTTAATGAAACAGGCTTGGAAAATCCAGGATGATTATAGGATGCCTCGATGCATTTCCCGTTAATTTTCAAAATGTCTTGGCTGTCAGCTGTAATACTGATTGGAAATAAACTATTTATATCATAGGGGTATTCTTCCCCTTCAACAAGAATAATCTCATCGGGCACAGCCAACAAGACTTTCACATAAGAAACCCCGATGACAACAAATACAAAAGCAAAAAAAACTAATAAAGCCCTTCCCAAAAATGTCAGTTTTCGCATTGTTCAACCTCCTGCAAGTAAGTTAACCTTATGCAAAACCATTTATTCAAACAATAAATTGAACAGGAGGTAAAATTGAATAGATCAGACTTGTCTATTTATTCTTGCGTTGATAATCATCTCTTCAGCATATTTTAATGATGCCGCTGATGCTTCACCGCCGCCAATCAGCCTTGCGATCTCATTTATGTTCTCTTTGCCTTTAAGCTTTTTTACAATGGTTTTTGTGCTGCTTTTCTCAATGGTTTTTTCAATAAGATAATGATGCTCCGCCATACATGCAATCTGAGCCAAATGTGTTACACATATTACCTGATGTCCCCGGGATATGTAGGCAAGCTTCTCTCCTACCTTTTGAGCTGCCTTGCCGCTGATTCCGTTATCTATTTCGTCATAAATCATTGTAGGAATCCGGTCAATCTGAGCAAGAATTGTTTTTATGGCCAGCATAACTCGACTCATTTCTCCACCCGAAGCAATTCGAGCCAACGGTTTCAGCGGTTCTCCCAGGTTAGCGGAAATAAGGAATTCAATCTTGTCCAGTCCATGTTGGGTAAATCCCCTTTCGCCCAAAGTGTCTAATTCATCATCGAATCGGATATCCACATGGAATCTGGATTTTTTCATTTCCAAATCATCAAGCTGCTGTCCTATCATATCCTCCAGCATAGACGCCGCTTTATGACGCTGCGCATTTAGGCGACAGGCAGCATCATACAATTGCTCCTCCAGCTTTTTCTTCCTGTCTCCCATAAGAGCTGCGGATTCTTCATTCGCTTCGATTTGCGCAAGCTGTTCTTCAGCGGATTCACAGTATTGCTGAACCTCGGAAATACTTGACCCATACTTTCTCTTCAATCTGTAAATCAAATCCAGGCGTTCTTCTGTTTGCTCCAGAAGGCCGGGATTGTTTTCAACATTTTCGAAATTATCCCTTAAATCGTCTGAGAAATCGTCAATCTGATAAATAAAATCCTGAAGCCGTTTGTGCAGGTCATTGTAGGTATCATCCAGCTGCGAAACATTATTCAAATGAGATACTGCCTCATTCAAGGCATCAAGAGCAGGTTTGCCGCCGGATTCCCCTGATGTAATAAGGCTATATGCCAAAGATAATGAATTCGATATCTTTTCAGCATTGGCCAGCATTGTTTTTTGCTTCCTTAAGTCCTCATCCTCAGTTGCTTTAAGCTTAGCCTTTCTTATCTCATCTATTTGAAAACGCAACAAATCCATTTTCCTTTCACGCTCGGCCGGATCGCCGGCTAATTCCTTTAATTTCATTTTTACTTCTTTATACTGTTCAAGAACAGACAGGTACTCCTGTTTGATAACTCTGATTGTCTCGCCCCCGAAAGAGTCAAGAAGCTCAATATGGCTGTCTGTTTTCAGAAGCGATTGATTATCGTATTGGCCATGTAAGTCAACCAGACGCTCGCCAATTAACTTCATAAAAGAGGCTGCCACCATTTTACCGTTTATCCTGCAGGTATTTCTGCCTGACTGGGCAATTTCACGAGATAGTATTAGAGTCCCATCTTCTTCCGGTTCCATTCCCATCTCATCCATGATTTCTTCTATCTGCTCCGGGTCTACTTGAAAAACTGCCTCGACCAGAGCTTTTTCAGAACCTGTTCTAATCACATCTCTTGAAACTCTATCGCCGAGCACAGCATTAATAGAGTCAATAATAATAGACTTCCCTGCACCGGTTTCACCGGTAAGTATATTTAAACCGCTTTCCAATTCAATGCTGACCTCATCTATCAGCGCAATATTTCTAATGTTCAGCTGTAAAAGCATATTCCCCTCAAAAATCTATTTATTCATTTTGTCCTCATTTAATCATCTTACTCAGCTTATTCACAAGCTCCTCGGCAATTAATTCCGCTCTGCATACAATCAGAATCGTGTCGTCTCCGGCTATAGTTCCTACTATTTCAGGCCATTTTAGAGCATCCACGGCGGAAGCTGATGCCTGCGCCATTCCCGGCAGAGTTTTTACCACAACTATATTATTTGCGTAATCACATCTTACAAAGGATTCTGTAAAAATGGTCAATAATTTGTTGGTTATGGAGCTCTCGGTATGAGAAACAGGAGCATATCTGTAATGCTCATCATCCACCATTACCTTAATAAGCCGTAATTCCTTGATATCTCTGGATATAGTGGCCTGTGTGACATCCATTCCGTGCTCCTTCAGCTTCTCGACCAGCTCTTCCTGTGTTTCGATTTTATACTTTTCAATCAGCTCCAAAATTTTTGCATGTCTACTATATTTCATCTCTTTTCAAGCTCTCTCCTCTAAAATATATTTTTGTTCTGAGTATATTAAAGAAATTTCTTGGGTTCATTTTAATAATTTTTGTACTATAGGAGGATTTCCTGATCTCAATGATATCACCGCCGCCAATGGCGTGTCCTTCCTGACCGTCCGGCGTCACCATTGCACCATATTCGTAGCTTTCCTCCACAATGGCTTTTACGACACTGTCGGACTTGGTCACAAAGGATCTGGAATATAAAATGTGCGGACATATGGGAGTTATGAGAAGTAATTCCGTATCCGGTTCAACAATCGGTCCGCCGGCCGACAATGAATATGCGGTTGAGCCTGTGGGGCTTGATATAATCACACCGTCTCCGGGAAAATTGTCAACAAAAATATCGTTTATATAGGTTTTAATATGAATTATTCTGGAAAGGGCGCCTCTTCCGATTACGAAATCATTGAGCGCGGTATCCTTTATCGGTGGCTTGTCCCTTTTATATATAACGGCATCAAGCATCATTCTTTCCTCAATTTCATAATTGCCGCTAAAGAGCTGTTCAATAGATAAATCAATGTTATCCTTTTCCACTTCAGTCAGAAAGCCGAGATTCCCAAGGTTGATACCGAGAATGGGTAAATCCTTCCTGTAGACCTTTCTGGCTACCTTCAAGAAGGTTCCGTCGCCTCCCAGGCATACTACTATATCGCTTTGGGTAATCATTTCGTCGTCACTGCCGCATGGTACCCCCATGCCGGATTCCTTCGCAAGCCGGTCAGACACCAGGGCGCTGCCGCCATGCTTTGTAATGCTTTTTACAAGGAGCTTTGTATATATAAAATTAATATCTCTATCCCCATTTGTAAAAATTCCGATTCTTTTCATCCAATCCTCCAAAGCAGCAACCTATTAACTGTTTGCAGGCGCCAGAAAACGTCACTTCGCTCCTAAGGGAATACTAAAGAGGACGTTTCTCTGCTAAACGTTTGAATTTATTATACCGTATATTAATACAAAAAACAATTGAAAGTCGAGGAGACGGTTCTCCCAAAGCCTGGGGTACGCTTCTTCGTGAGAACCGTCCCCACTGGGAGAACCGTCCCCATGTATATCGAAAAAACCGCCCCTAGACACTAGGTATCCAGTTCATCATGAGAAGCCTGTACAACTTTGTCTATATTGAGTATTATTTCCCGGATATCATTCAATCCAGCATCTAAAGATAAATAGCATAAATATTCTATGTTACCCTCCGGCCCTTTTATCGGTGAATAAGTAATGCCTTTCATACGAAATCCTATGCTGACGGCAAATGCTACCACATCCTCCACAACCTGCCGGTGAATTGATATGTCACGTACGACACCATGCTTTCCGACCTTATCACGACCCGCCTCAAACTGAGGCTTGATCAGGCACAACACCTCTCCCCTTTCTTGGTTGACTAACGTGTATACTGTTGGAAGTACTTTTTTTAAAGAAATAAATGAAACATCTATTGATGCAAAATCCGCTGTGATTCCTATGTCCTCAGGCTTCACATAGCGTATATTTGTTCTTTCCATATTGATGACACGTTCATCGTTCCTTAATTTCCAAGCCAATTGGCCATATCCTACATCAATGGCAACAACCTTTGCCGCACCTTTTTTTAGCATGCAATCGGTAAAGCCGCCTGTAGAAGCGCCAACATCAATGGCTGTCTTACCATCAAGCTCAAGGTTGAACTCCCTAATTGCCTTCTCCAGCTTCAAACCGCCCCTACTTACATAGGGATTCAAGTTTTCCTTCAGATCTATTTTCGCATCTGCATCGTAACTGCTACCGGCTTTATCGGCTCGCTCCCCGTTCACAAAAACAATGCCTGCCATAATAGAGCTCTTCGCCCTTTCACGGCTCTCGCATAAGCCTTTTTGAACCAACAGTACATCTAGCCTTTCTTTTCCCAAAAAAGCACCTCCCGGGGTTAGCTTCTTTTAGGCGTTTTGCAATGTAGCATATTTTGAGTTCCGCTAGCTGAACTATATTAAGGTTGCATCGCAAAAGCCTTTAAAGCTATTTTCTCTTGAGCATCCTGAGTATACCATGACTTATTGTTACAGCATCAAGACCATATTTTTCAAAAATCTCTGCCTTGCTCCCATGAGTAATCGGGATGTCCGGGAAGCCAAATATACTGGTCTTTACTTTCATGCCGTTTTTGCTGACAAGCTCCAGGATACTGCTGCCGAATCCCCCCTGAATACAGTTGTCCTCGATTGTAGCTAACGCTTTTGTTTTGACGATGCTTTCAAGAATCATTCTCGCATCAAGGGGCTTGACAAATCTTCCGTTGATAAGCTCGGCATGTACACCCTTCTTCATGAGCAGCTCAGCAACCTGCAGGGCAGTTTCTACCATATTTCCCACTGCTACGATTGTTATATCGTCACCTGTAAGAAGCTTAACTCCTGTACCGTAACAAATCGGATTGGACTGTGCCAGCTGCCTTTTCCCGGTATCACGAGGGTAACGGACAGCAATTGGGCCATCATGCTTGAATACGGCAAACTCCAGCATCTGTTCAAACTCATCATAATCACAAGGCGTAGCAATCGACATATTCGGCATAGAGCTTAAATATGACAGATCGTAAATCCCCTGATGTGTTTCGCCGTCTTCGCCCACAAGGCCAGCCCTGTCAATGGCAAACACAACATGGAGATTCTGAAATGCAACATCATGAAGTATCTGATCATATGCCCGCTGTAAAAACGTGGAATAAATGGCCACTACAGGCTTAATACCAGCCTTAGCCAGGCCTGCAGTAAATGTTACTGCATGCTGTTCTGCAATTCCCACATCGAAAAATCTTCCCGGATATAGTTTGGAAAACCCATCCAAGCCTGTTCCTGCTGTCATTGCAGCTGTAACCGCCGTAAGCTTCGGTTCTCTTTCAGCCATTTCCATCATTTTTTTACCAAAAACATCTGAGTAAGATGCTCCATTATTGACCTTAACCTCGCCCGTTTCAATTTCAAAGGGTGCTACACCGTGGAAGTCCTGGGGCTTATCCTCCGCGTAGCTGTATCCCTTCCCCTTCTGTGTCATCACATGGATCAGGACAGGCCCCTTAAGCCCCCTTGCCCGCGAAATCACTGTTATTAGTTCGTCAATGTCATGGCCGTCAATCGGCCCGATATACTTTATTCCCAGATCTTCAAAAATAATACCGGGCATAACCATATACTTAATCGTCCCCTTTGCACGATCCAAGGCCCGTGCCGCAAACTTACCCACTGATGCAAATTTGTTAAGAAATGTATCAAAATCCTCTTTTGCCTTATAATAAATGGGCTGTGTCCTGATTTTGCTAAGATGGCGTGAAAGTCCCCCTACATTTCTATTGATAGACATTTCATTATCATTAAGTATAATTATCAGATCATTAGGCGACTGTCCGGCATCATTCAATGCCTCAAATGCCATTCCGCCGGTCATCGCCCCATCGCCAATAACTGCCACTACTGAATAATCCTCATTAAGCAAATCTCTGGCCTTGGCAAATCCAAGCGCTGCAGAAATGGAAGTACTGCTATGCCCTGTATTAAAACAATCGTAATCGCTCTCGCAGCTCTTTGGGAAGCCTGAAATGCCATCCATCTTGCGTAATGTATCAAACTGCTCTCTACGGCCTGTAATTATCTTGTGGACGTAGGATTGATGTCCTACATCCCAAATAATTTTGTCCCGGGGGGTGTCAAAAATCTTATGCAGCGCCAATGTCAATTCTACAACACCAAGATTTGAAGCCAGATGTCCTCCAGTGATAGAAACCTTTTCAATCAAGAATTGCCTGATCTGCTCAGCAAGAATTTTCAATTGCCTCAGGTCAAGCTTCTTCACATCATCGGATGAAAGTATATGACTAAGCAGGTTTCCTTTTTCGCTTTTATTTGCACCTGATTCACTATTATTTGTCATGGATCAATTTCCTTTTTCTCTATAATAAAATACTCTCTCTTTAATAAAGCTAATTATAACACTCACCTTATATATTATATAATTACTGTTCCGAAGTGCAATTGTCTTTCCAAGAGCCTTCCCACCTACCGTCAGCGCAGTAATCAATCCGGCCATTACAACCTCGGCCATTGTCACACCCTTTTGGCTTCCAATGATTCTTATAATAATATAGGCACCTGCTGCTCCACTGATAATGCCGCAAATATCACCAATGACATCATTACAGACATTGGAAACCTTGTCTGCATTTCGTATAAGCTTTATAGCCTGTTTAGCTCCGGACAGCTTTCTTGAGGCCATCGCATGAAAAGGGGTTTCTTCGGCAGCCGTCACCGCAGTCCCAATAATATCAAAGAAAATATTTATTAATATGATTATAAAAATAACTAAAAGAGCTATGATTATTCCGGCTTCCTGTAGGACACTTGAAGAAGCAACTGTTAAAGCTGCGGAAACGATAAAAGACAAAGCTGTTATTGTTATGATCCATATGAGATCATTCTTTTTTGAACCGGCAACCTTAGATTTTGATTTAAATTTAATCTTTTTATTATCTTCCGGATGCCTGTAATGGTCAACCACTGACAAACCTCCAAATTTTTAGGGGGACACAATGAAGTGCCCCCCTCCATTCAAAACAAATGGCAATATGTTAAGTAAATTTTGCGGCTTAGGTCAGGCAGGATTTCCCTCGGAAATACTGAAATGTCACCAAATCAGCGGTTTCCCTTTAAACCTCCGACCGCTGCGTTACCGCTTGCGAAGCCTGATTACCACTTAGTCCACACTGCAATCCCCAACATATTTCGTGAGAACAGTCTAGGGGTTTTCCCCGACAGTCTGACCGTTTCATAGCCTCTTTTGCAAATATGGTTTCAAACAGCGATAATGCACTCATACCGGCCAGTACTCATACATCTGATCCATTATCCACCATACCCACTCAAGGCAGGCTACACTGTTCACAGCA
>CAZQCL010000020.1:5837-20152 GCA_964592435.1 uncultured Oscillospiraceae bacterium | reverse complement strand
GCCCATATAACAAGTCTGATTATATACCATGCATTGCATGGGGAAGAAATGCAAGATTTTCAGAAGGACTGGAAGTGGGAGATAATATTAGATTATGGGGAAGGATTCAGAGCAGAGGATACCAGAAAAAGCTGGAATCAGGAGAAGTCCTCAACAAGGTTGCTTATGAAATCTCCATATCAAAGATGGAGATGGCAGGTCAAGACGATGAGGACGGTGAAACAGATGCTGACGATGAAGCTTTTGAAAACAGATAGGTACGATAGGCCGGAGATAATATCTGGCCTTTTAAATAAATAAAAGGATGGGATCAAATGATAAAAGTTGTTTATGGCCCCAAGGGGATGGGCAAGACAAGAATCCTTGTTAATGAAGCAAACAAGCTCGCTGAGCATGGAAAGGGATCTGTAGTATTTATTGATGACAACAAGCAATTGATTTTCGACTTAAAACGAAAAATACGTTTTGTAGATTTGTCGGAATACCCTCCATTGGAGAGTGCCGGCTTTTTCGGTTTTATATGCGGTATTCTTTCACAGGACTACGATGTGGAGGGAATTTTCATAGATAGATTAAATTTTCTTACAAAAGTAAATGTAGTTGAGCTGGAATCATTCTTCAAAAACCTGGAAACTCTTAATGAAAAGCATAATATCAGCTTTTTTATTACAATGAATGGTTTACCTAAGGAATTGCCGGAATTTTTAAAGCAATATATTTAGCAAGCAAAATATCAAAGGAGAGCATAATGAGTCTGACAGTGAATTTGTGGTCTAGAAAAAACGGTGAGTTGGAACGATTTTTGGAATGTTATTATAAAGAAGCACAGCCGGAAGAGATATTGGAAATTGAACGGACAGAAGAGACGGAAGGAGGAGAGTGGTTCTACGTATATAATCGCCCTCTGGAGGCCGTGGATATGATTAGCGCAGTTATGGATAACAACGACAGATACCAGATACTCGTCTGTTTACAGATAGATGAAGGGCAAATGTACATTGTTACGCCCGAAAACTATAACGAGGTAATCAGAGATATTTTCTTAATGTTTCATAATGAAAGTGTCATAAGCTATAATTGATTGTGGTAGTACTTTGGCGTTTATATTTTTTCATTAGTATCTTTTTAATATTTAGTTCTTCTTGTATACAATAAACGTTTTGTATATAATAAAAGGCAGCTGGAATAAAGACTGCGTGATCGAAAAATGGAAGGGGTTTTATAATGGAGTTTCTTGAACAAATAAGTGAGTGCGCAAAAAAAGACATTAAAACGATTGTGTTGCCCGAAAGCTCTGATATCAGGACGATTCAAGCAGCCGCAGTAATTCAGGAAAGAGGGCTTGCAAATTTAGTATTGATTGGCAAGGAAGCAGAGATTAGAAAGCTTGCGGGAGACTTGGATATTTCAAAAGCGAAAATAATCAATCCCGAAGCTTCGGGTAAATTTAAGGAATATACGCAGGCTTTTTATGAAATGAGGAAAGCTAAGGGCATGACTCCTGAAAAAGCCGCTGAATTTATGAAAAATGAGCTTTACTGGGGAGTTATGATGGTGAAGATGGGGGAAGCAGATGGAATGGTTTCGGGTGCAATTAATTCAACGGCGAATACTTTAAGGCCGGCTCTTCAAATACTGAAGACAGCACCGGGGACGAAGCTTGTTTCATCGTTTTTTGTTATGGTTGTGCCGGATTGTGAATACGGGAGTGATGGAACCTTTGTGTTTTCTGATTGTGGACTGGTGGAAAACCCCGATGCCGAGCAGCTATCGGAAATAGCACTGGCCTCTGCGAATTCATTTAGAAATCTGACGGGCAATGAACCGAAGGTTGCAATGCTTTCATATTCTAGCTACGGCAGTGCAAAAAGTGAACTCACAGAAAAGGTTATAGCCGCAACAACGCTTGCAAAACAAAAGAATCCCGGACTGCTCCTTGACGGGGAGCTTCAGGCAGATGCTGCCATTATTCCGTCAGTTGGCAGATCAAAGGCACCGGGAAGTAACGTGGCAGGCAGTGCAAATGTGCTTGTGTTCCCTGATTTAAATTGCGGCAACATAGCATACAAGCTTGTTCAAAGGCTTGCAAAGGCGCAGGCATACGGACCGATTACCCAAGGTATAGCAAAGCCGGTTAATGACCTGTCCAGAGGCTGCAGCGCCGAGGATATAGTTGGTGTTGTTGCAATTACAGCAGTACAGGCTCAGCATTCTTAAAAATGAAGCTGCAATGCAAGAGTTTATAGGCGATTATCTGATTTCGCTATTATATGTAACAAACGGAAGATACAATTAAACACTTAGATTGGAGTATACACATGAATATTTTGGTTATTAATGCGGGCAGCTCTTCATTGAAATTTCAGCTTCTCGATATGAAAGAAAAGAAGATTGTTGTAAAAGGAATTTGCGATAGGATAGGTATTCCGAATTCTGTTATGAAATACGAGGTAACCGGGAAGGATAAGATCGTAAAAAATAAAGAGATGAGCAAGCATAAGGAAGCGATTGCCGCTGTACTTGAAGCTCTTCTTGACAAGGATATAGGCGTAATAAAATCAGTGTCCGAGATAGCGGGAGTTGGGCACAGAGTATTACATGGCGGTGAAAAATTTCATGATCCTGCATTAATTGACGACAAGGTGATGGATGCTATAAGAGAGTGCATTCCCCTAGGGCCCTTGCATAATCCTGCGAACATAATGGGAATTGAAGGTTGTGCAGCAGAGATGCCGGATACTCCAATGGTCGCTGTCTTTGACACAGGCTTTCACCAGACGATGCCGGAACATGTATATATTTATGCAATACCCTATGAAGCGTATGAGAAATATTCAATAAGGAAATATGGTTTTCATGGAACATCTCACAAATACGTTGCTCAGAGGGCGGCAGAAATAATGGGCAAGCCCATTGAGGAGCTTAAGCTGATATCCTGTCACTTGGGAAACGGTGCCAGCATTAGTGCTGTCAAATACGGGAAATGTGTTGATACGAGCATGGGGCTCACACCGCTGGATGGCCTTGAAATGGGCACCAGATGCGGTACGCTTGATCCTGCTGTGCTGACCTTCCTTATGCAAAAGGAAGGCATGAGTGCTTCTGAAATGGACACATATCTTAACAAGAAGTCAGGCTTGCTGGGTGTATCCGGTTTAAGCAATGATATGAGAGATTTGCAGTCCGCTGCAAAGAAGGGAAATAAGAGAGCTCAGCTTGCTATAGATATTTTTTGCTACAGAGTGAAGGTTTTTATCGGTTCATATTTTGCAGCAATGAACGGTGCAGATGCAATAATATTTACGGGTGGCATAGGCGAGAATGATAGTGTTATCAGAATGAAATCTCTTGATGAAATGGATAGCCTGGGTATTATGATAGATTCTGAAAAGAATAATGTAAGAGCGGAAGAAGTGGACATATCAGCTTCCGATGCGAAGGTAAGGACCTTGATAATACCTACCAATGAGGAATTGGCTATCGCAAGAGAAACAATGAAGCTTATTATGAAATAGGGCAGTGATCAAGCCGGCAAATGCGCGAGCCGTATGCGGCAAATGCTGGGCTCGCACGCCGAAATGCGGCTGAACAATTGCCTTGACAATGCTGGTATTAGTTAGTATAATAATTTTTGTTGCTGTTTAAGGGGTATTACTTATGAAGGTTGATGTATCAGATATTATAAGGGTTAATGGCGCTTCAATGCAAGTAAGCTTCGAAGAAGAGCCATCTGAAAAGGAGTTTGTTGGCGGCTGTCTGATAGATGGCAAAATCAAGTTTTCAGGTACCTTGACTAATGAACTGGGCAGCGTGCGTTTGGAAGGCCGTTTGCAATTGAAGTATAGCTATGATTGCTACCGTTGTCTTAGGCCTGCGGGCAAAGACCTCAATATCAGGATAAGTGAGAGCTTTATCAGCAGTGACGATGCAGAACAGACCGATATGTACCCTTTTGAAGAAAAAACGCTTGACACTGACAAAGCGCTTCGTGATAATATTATTTTGAACCTTCCCATGAAGAACTTATGCTCAGAAAAATGCAAGGGTTTATGTGAAAAATGCGGAACGAACCTTAATGAAATGCAATGTGAATGTGTCGATGACAGGATTGATCCTCGCTTGGAAGGTTTGAAAAATTTTTTTGAATAGTAGATATATACGCTTTTATCAGGGAGGTGTAGAATATGGCAACCCCAAAACGTAAATGGTCAAAAGCCAGAACAGGGAAAAGAAGGTCTCAGTGGAAACTGTCACAGCCGAACTTAGTCAGCTGCCCACAGTGTCATACATTGAAAGCGCCTCACATCGTTTGCAAGGAGTGCGGATATTATGGCGGAAAAGAAGTCGTAAAAGAAGCCGTTGCCAAATAATGCGATGCAATAAGATTGATATACTGTATAGGCGAAAGAGGTTGTCTGAATAGACAGCCTTTTTTAGTTAAAGCCGGAGCCATAGCATATCTGGCTAAGTCCTAAGGGGCTCATGGAGGTGTTGTCATGAAAAAGAATCGCATAGCAATAAGCGGTGTAACCACGGATAGTGCAGCAATGGATGCCGGAATACAGCCTGGCGATTTTTTGCTGTCCATAAACGGACAGAACATTATAGACATCTTCGATTACCGATTTTTGACTACAGACAATAAGCTGCTGGTAGAAATCCAGAAAGCTGATGGGGACATTTGGGAGATAGATATTGAAAAGGACGAATATGAGGATCTGGGTATGGAGTTTGAAGATCCATTGATATCAGAAGCAAGAAGCTGCACCAATAAATGCATTTTTTGCTTCATTGATCAGCTCCCAAAAAACATGCGAGAAACAGTATATTTCAAGGATGACGATTCAAGACTGTCCTTCCTTTTAGGAAATTATGTTACATTGACGAATATGAAAAGGACTGAGCTGGATAGGATCATTCGATACAAGATGACTCCGGTTAATGTATCGGTTCATACTACAAATCCTCAGTTACGCAAGGAAATGCTGAGGAACCGCTTTGCCGGGGATGTGCTGGAGAAAATTGAGATACTGACGAAGGGCGGAATTACTGTAAATACGCAGATTGTTCTGTGTAAGGGGCTCAATGATGGGGCGCAGCTGGATAGAACCATAAAGGAGCTTTCGGAGCTTCACCCGGGGGTTGCCAGTATTTCAGTGGTGCCTGTAGGATTGACAAAATGGAGGGAAGGCCTTTACAAATTGGAGCCCTTTGACCAAAGGGATGCTGCTGTCGTATTGGAACAGGTGAGGGTATGGCAGCGGAAGCTTTTAGAAAAGCTTGGAACAAGATTGGTGTATGTGGCAGATGAATTATATATTAAGGCCGGCGCGCAGCTACCGCAGTATACTGAGTATGAAGAATTCCCGCAAATAGAAAACGGCGTTGGTCTGATGGCACTGCTCATATACGAATTTCATGAATACATGAAGAAGCATTTGAAAGAGCTGGATGATTTTTGGTCAAGGCAGGCCGGAGTCAGAACGGTCAGTATTGCAACAGGAACTTGTCCATTTGTGTATATTAAAGAATTGGCACAAATACTGGAGAAAAGGTATAATAATTTAAAGGTACAGGCATATCCTATAAAGAATGATTTCTTTGGAGAAAATGTAACTGTGACAGGGCTTTTGACAGGCGGCGACATATCAGCTCAGCTTAAGGGCAAGGAGCTGGGAAGTGAGCTGCTCTTATCCGGAAGCGTGTTAAGATCGGGCGAGGATCTGTTTTTGGATGATTACACTGTAGAGAGCCTTAGCAACGAGCTAAATAAAAGAATAACAATTGTGGATAACAGCGGTGAGGATTTTATAAAAAAGATTCTAGGATTAGGATGACCAGAGAGGTGAGCTGATTGGCGAAGCCCGTAGTAGCAATAGTGGGAAGGCCAAATGTGGGCAAATCCACATTTTTCAATTATATTTGCGGTAAAAGGATTTCCATTGTGGAGGACACGCCCGGGGTAACGCGGGATAGAATATATGCCGAGGCAGAATGGAGAAACAGAAAATTTACATTGATTGATACCGGCGGCATTGAGGCTTACTCTGATGACGAGATATTACTGCAGATGCGAAGACAAGCTGAGGTTGCCATTGATATGGCGGATGTCATCGTTTTTTTGGTTGATGTCAGGGGCGGAATAACAGCATCGGATAATGAGATAGCAGCAATACTGCGCAAATCTCTCAAGCCGGTTATTGTTGTG
This sequence comes from uncultured Oscillospiraceae bacterium, assembly GCA_964592435.1. Taxonomy (GTDB): domain Bacteria; phylum Bacillota; class Clostridia; order Acetivibrionales; family DTU013; genus JAAYBT01. The sequence goes on along the minus strand of CAZQCL010000020.1, from coordinate 13,944 downwards.
GCGAACAAGGTAGATAACATAGGCGAGCCACCGGTAGAGATTTATGAGTTTTACAACCTTGCCATGGGCGATGTGCTGCCTGTTTCTTCGATTCATGGGCTTGGAATGGGTGATCTGCTGGATGAGATATTTAAGTTTTTCCCTGAGGAAAAGGAAGAGGAATACGAGGAGGATGTTATCAAGGTCGCTGTCGTAGGGAAGCCAAATTCAGGGAAGTCATCGCTGATTAACAGGATCGTGGGAGAAGAGCGGGTAATTGTCAGTGATATTCCCGGTACCACCAGAGATGCCATTGATACATATTATGAAAATGATGGTGACAAGTTTGTATTTATTGATACTGCAGGTATACGAAGGCAGAGCAGGATTAACGAAAGGATTGAAAAGTATAGTACGCTGCGCTCCTGGAATGCTATTGAGAGGGCTGATGTGTGTGTAATAATGATAGACGCTCAGGACGGCGTGACTGAGCAGGATACGAAGATTGCCGGATACGCCCACGAACAGGGTAAGGCTTCAATAATTATTGTTAATAAATGGGATTTAGTTGAGAAAGAAACCGGGACCCTGGAGGAATACCGGCAAAGTGTGATTGGGAAGCTGGCATTCATGCAATATGCACCTGTTTTGTTTATCTCGGTTAAGACCGGACAGAGAGTGGATAAGCTGTTTGAGCTCGTGAAGTTCGTAAATGATCAGGCATCTCTAAGGATATCCACGGGTATGCTGAATGATTTGCTCAATGAGGCAACAGCCATGGTTCAGCCACCATCCGATAAGGGTAAGAGACTGAAGCTGTATTATGTTACTCAAGCAGCCGTAAAGCCGCCGACATTTGTTATTTTCGTCAATAAGATAGATTTATTTCATTATTCCTATGAGAGATATATTGAGAACCAGCTTAGAAGAAGCTACGGCTTTGAAGGAACGCCGATTAGATTTATACATAGGGAACGGGAAAAGCAGATTTAAGATGGGGGATGGAGCATGGAATTTCGATTGGTAGTGGCTCTTGCGATTGGATATTTGCTGGGGAGCTTCAACAGTTCTCTTATTGTAGGCAAATTTTATGGTGTTGATATTAGGTGCCATGGCAGTGGTAACGCCGGGATGACAAATACCATGAGGACTCTGGGAAAGAAAGCTGCACTCTTTGTTGTCCTTGGCGATGTCACCAAGGGCATTCTGGCTTATTTGGCGGGCTATTGGATATGCGGAGGAAATTCACAAGGCACTTTTGGCGGCATGCTGGCGGGTATGGCGGCTATTTTGGGACATATCTGGCCGGTGCTTTTTGGATTCAAGGGCGGAAAAGGTGTATTGACAACGTTTGCTGTCGTATTGATGATTGATTGGCCAATAGCCCTTGGGATGCTGGGCGTTTTTGCTGTTGTAGTGATTTTAACAAGGTACGTTTCACTTGGTTCTGTTATTGCCGCATTTCTTTTTCCCATTACGGCGATTGCGTTTGGAAGGGATATTGAAACAATTGTAGTCTTCGGTATTATTGCAGCCTTACTAATTATAAAGCATCATACAAATATTAAGAGACTGCTTAAGGGAACAGAATCCAAATTTTCTTTTAATATGAAGGCGGATGCTAAGAAGGATGCAGAAGTGGACGGGCAGACAGACACGCAAGAGTAATTTGAGATGGATGATAAGTACAAAAAGAAAAAATTCCGGAGGGTCGAAGGATATGAATATTTCCGTTATCGGTGCCGGCAGCATGGGAACAGCTGTTTCCATATTGCTTGCAGGTAACGGCCACAAGGTTAAAATGTGGTCGAAGTTTAAAGACGAAGTGAATATGATTAGAACGCAAAGGGAGCAGAAGGACAAGCTGCCCGGCGTAATTATTCCCCAAAATGTGAATTGCACAGATGATTTGGAAGAAACTCTAATTTTTTCTGATGTGATTATTCTGGTTATTCCGTCACAGACAATCAGAGCAAATTTAAGAGATATGGCATCTGTGAAGAGAAAGCCGAAAGTAATTGCTTGTTTTTCAAAAGGACTGGAAAAGGAAAGCGGTTTACGCATGTCGGAGGTTATAATGCAGGAAATGCCCGGGGCAACAGTAGTTGCAATGTCCGGACCCTGTCATGCTGAGGAGCTTTCGAAGGGTATACCTACCGCATATGTGGCAGCTTCGGAAGATAGAGCTGCAGCGGAGCAGATACAGGATATATTTATGTCGCCCCGATTCAGAGTCTATACGAACCCTGATATAATCGGCGTGGAGCTGGGTGGAGCCGTGAAAAATATCATAGCTCTTTGCGCCGGAATATCCGATGGATTGGGCCATGGAGATAATACGAAAGCAGCCTTGATGACCAGAGGCATAGCGGAAATCTCCAGGCTTGGATGTGCCCTTGGAGCTAAGAGACAGACATTTTCGGGTCTCACCGGTATTGGTGATCTGATAGTCACCTGTACAAGCATTCATAGCCGTAACAGGCGGGCGGGCATATTGATTGGCCGGGGAAGAACACTGGAGCAGACACTGGCAGAAGTAAAAATGGTTGTGGAGGGCGTATATGCCACCGAGCCGGTGTATCAGTTTTCCCGGAAACTTGGCGTTAGCATGCCTATCACTACAGAGGCTTATAAAATTCTCTTTGAAGGCAAGGATGCCGGTCAGGCGGTATCAGATCTCATGTGCAGGGACAAGACTCATGAGCTCGAGGATGAAGACTTGGAGGGTATATGAGTTCGAATTGGAACTCAACATCTTGCTATAGTATTTGTCCGAGAAAGCACCCGCACCCCCACCTCGGGAAAATGGTTCTCTCAAAAATATTAGTACTTATAAACGATTAGCTTAACATTATCCAGTGGTTTGACATAATATGGTATGTATAATGAAATATTGGAGGTTTACCATGTTTGTAAGGAACCCATTTTACAGAGATGTTTCTATGCCATACAGAAACGACCGCACACCTTATAAGGCACGGGTGGCTTATGCGCCACAAGTGCAACAGACCGTGATGCCAACTCATTTCAATTCTGCATATGCAATTCTGAAAGCCGGGCCTGATTACCCATCTATCAGAGGCTTGATGACTTTTGCACAGATACAGGGAGGGGTCATGATTTGCGCCGACGTTGCAGGCCTTCCGCCTTACTCACGAGGAACTGATGGAAAACAGCCTGTAGGGCCATTCGGATTCCACATTCATGAGAAGGGCCATTGTGAGGTAGGAGATCCATCGAAGCCTTTTGAAGCTTGCGGTGGTCATTGGAATCCGACAAACCAGCCACATGGCAATCATGCCGGCGATTTCCCGGTGCTTGTGGCAGACAATGGTAGAGCAAAAATGTGCTTTATCATGTCCCGCTTTACTGTGAATGAGATATTGGGTAGATCCGTTATGATCCACGAGAACCCGGATGACTATAGAACTCAGCCGTCGGGCAACTCCGGTAAACGTATTGCCTGTGGCGAAATCAAGCCGTGGAATGTCATATAGAGCTCTGACTGATTTCAAGGATTTAAATACGTGTAGCCTAAAAACATGTGTGTCTATTGTACAATAAAGTTAGGTGCTTTCATGATTGAATACAAGTGTCCGATAGATTAAAGTCTTGGAAGAACATGGGTTCGCGAATTTATTTTTGAAGCAAGAGACAATGGTGTATTTGTTTAAACTTTGTGATAGAATGTGGAATGAGTGAATTTTTTGTGAGGTGGAGCATGCTTGAAAAAACGATAAGGGTATTAAGAGATAACCCGATTATTTTTATAGCTGGGGCTTTGTTTATTCTTCTTATGGCAGCGTTATCAATACCAATGGTATCTGAATCAAGAGAATTAGCGGAATTAAATACAAATATGTTTGGCTCATCAGGGAGTCTTAACATTAATAATACGGAAGCTATGCTAGACTCCTACATGGACATGGCGGCTTACTCGATGGACATCATGATTTCCACCGGAAAAATATATTTATACTCACTATTGCTTGGATTATTAGCTATCGGTTTTATGGCGGGTTATGGGAATATGCTTGCAGCAACCATGAATGAAGGGAAGCCTGGTTGGAAAATCTTTCTGCATGGGTTCAAAAAGTTCTATGGGAAGGTGTTTTTATCATCGCTACTCCTGCTTGGGTTGATAATTGCCTTTAGCATTGTTTTGTCAGCGGTTACTACCCCGGTGATTCTGGCACGGACTATCAGAGGTTCCATAAGCATGGGAAGCATATTTGAAAGTCAAAAAATGATTCAAATTATAACATATATCCTTGTAACATTTACATATCCACTGATATTGCTGTGGCTACCTTCTATACTCATCAACAGGAGGGATGGGGTGATCAACTGCTTCAAATACAGTGTCAGAGCCGGTAGAAGTAAGTATCTGAAGTTACTGCCTCTAACGGTCATTATGCTGCTGCCCTCCTTTTTGCTGACGGTGCTCAGTGATAACATTTACGCAATGATTGAAACGAACTACTATTTTTTGATGTATCCCTTTCAAGCTGTAATTGTACCCATTGCGATAACATATTTATTCGTTATGTACCAGGAATCTATCCATTAATGTATGACCCTCCTCAACAAAAAGGCCTGTCCGCTTAGCCTGGAATTCATCATAGCCGGTAACTCCCGATGGCCTTTGGCAGCTTTTTCTGTAGATAATATAGGGCACAGGGTCTGAAGTATGTGTCCTCAGGGATAATGGTGTGGGATGATCCGGCAACACCATAATGCTGTAATCGTCGTATGTTGCAAGGCCTTCAAGCAGGGCGCCTACTACAAGGCTGTCTATAAGCTCAATGGATTTTACTTTGCCCTCTATTTCAAACCTGTGTCCGCATTCATCCGGTGCTTCCACATGAACATATACAAAATCGCGACCCCTTTCCAGCTCTTTGAGCGCAGCTTCGGCTTTTCCACTGAAGTCGGTGTCGATGTTGCCGGTTGCGCCCTCAACATCGATAGAATCCATACCTGCACATAGCCCAATCCCTTTAATAAGATCTACTGCACAGACAACGGAGCCTGTAACTCCATATTTGTCGAAGAAATTCGGGATGGCCGGTTTCTTGCCTTCACCCCAAAGCCAAATGGAATTTGCGGGACGAAGCCCTCGGGCAGCCCTTGCCTGATTGACAGGATGGTTTTTCAATATCTCATAACTCTTCTTTTGAAGGGACAAAAACAGTTTGCTGTTATCGCCGACCGGCAGATATGGGCTTATGCCTTTTTCGAGTATATCATGGGGAGGAGTTAGGCTTCTGCTACCTGTGCCATTGTGCCAGACCATGCAATGTCTGTAGCTGATGCCTGGATAAAATGTGATTTCTTCATCTGACAGGGATTTATTAATCTGAGAAATCAACTCAGCAGCTTCCGCTGTCGTAATTTCATCGGAGCTGTAATCGATCATTGTGGCGGATTCATAGTTATCCTTTATATCAAGATTTACCAGATTGCATCTGAAAGCAAGGTCTGTATCAGATAGCTCAACGCCCATGCTCGCAGCCTCCAGAGGTGATCTGCCCGTATAATACTTTTTGGGGTTATATCCCATGACCGATAGATTAGCTACATCGCTTCCCGGCGCAATCCCGTCGGGAATTGTTTTAACCATACCGATTTCGCCCTTTGATGCAAGAAAATCTATATTTGGTTTATTCGCACACTGAAGAGGAGTACGGTTTCCCAGCTGAGCCACACGATAATCAGACATTCCGTCACCAAGAACCACAACATACTTCATAATCTGTCATATCTCCAATCTGTAATGAAATCAATTGCAGGAGTGCCCGCCACCTATTATAGCAGACAATGAAAATAGTGGGAAGCAAAATTACCCATTTCAAAATTGTCGATGAATAAATTTTCCTGTATAATATAAACATATTATTGTCTGGGGAATAATAGGGTATACGGATAATAAGTGAAAGGCTTTGGTGGCTTTGATGAAGCGAGTGCTTCTTATAACAACGATTGTATTAGTAATGGCAGCCGGATTCATAATTTGGGATATGGCGCTGCTACGCAATTCCGCGCAAAACTCCGGTGAATTATATATCGGAGCAGATGATGTACCGGCACACAATACCGGAAAAGCAAGCACAGGGATAGAAGGCTCAAGTAGTGAAGAAAGCGCCGTTGGATTATTTGGCAGCCGCTCAGAGGAGATTAATACGGCTGGGTCGGGGCAATCAGGTAAGAACGCCGGTAGCAGGGCTATTATCAGAAGCAAGCCGATTACGGTAGTGGGGAATACGCCGGAGTATGAGATGCAGGTAACATTATGTGAAGCTGCCGATTTGAAGCCCTTTATCAGAATTGAATATTTCATGGATGGCATGAGTGCCATGTGTGAGCTGGATGAGAGGCAGTTGCCTGAAATTGAAGGGATATTGGAAAGCACGTCAGGTCAACAGGATGACATAAACACACAGAGCATACAACAATTGCTCCTGAATCCCATGTATGGTCAGCTTTATCTGATGATTGTTGCCAAGCCTGCTGACGAATATTCTCAGGCTTCATTTTATAAGATTGGTCTGGGTGATATGGCCGTTGAAAAGCTTTTTTCCTATCCGGCTATCTATGGGAAAATGGTTTTTAATAAGGATTATAGTTTACTGGCTTATAGCTTTAAGGATTCGCCGAACATGAGCGCATATCAGGAGGATAGCATGCTGGAGGTTTACGACTGCAAAGCTGGGAAATATGTAATAAAGGCGAACAGGGATGCTGATATGCAGTTAATAGGGAGCAATAGTAGCCCTGATTTTTTGTACGATTATGAATTCATGTCTTGGAATTCTCTTAACACTTTGCGACTGAAGCAGGGAGTGCGAAGAATGATTGATTTGGGTAAGGCGCCTGTACAAAACGAGGTCTTGTATGATATAGAGGAAAATGTGCTGCTAAACCTTGATGGTAGCAAGCTCAAGCCGGGCTCGGATCAAGATGTAGCAGATACAGCCGGAGCCGGGGATATGGGTTTTGGGGAGATTAAGGCTCGGGATGATGTCAATGCAAATGATAGGACAGGAAAAAGTGGCGAGACGACAGATATTTTAGATAAGGGTGGGACGGCGCAGGATGGAAATCAGATGGGTGATAGTGAACCGGCTAAAGTGTTAAAAAGCTTTTATAATTATCTCCAAACAGAAGATAATTACGGTAAGGCAATGGATTTACTGGGTGACGATTTTAAGCTTAGAATGGCCATGTTTCGGCAGTTCGGCGTACAGGAAATAAGCAAAGTCGATATTAGTGCGGAATATAAGCAGGAAAATGTGTCATTATACAGTGATTTTCTAAAGATGGCAAAGTTAGATATAATCGGAAATGAAACTATTGTAGAGGAAAACACTGTAATCATCACATATTATCATATTTTGGGGATTAACGCTGATTCACAGCTTCGACAGCCTATGTCCGCCAGAATTGTTAAAACAGAAAACGGGTGGAAAATAGTGCTAATAGAGGATGGGGTTCAATAATGCAGCATGCATTTTCAAGGTTTGAAATGCTTGTAGGAGCGCAGGCTGTTGAAAAGCTGAAAAGCTCACGGGTTGCGGTTTTTGGAGTAGGCGGCGTGGGCAGCTTTGTTGTGGAGGGGCTTGCAAGAAGCGGGGTAGGCAGATTCATTCTCGTAGATGATGATCTGATAAGTCTTACAAATCTCAACAGGCAATTACATGCAACAACGAAAACACTTGGCAGGCCAAAGGTGGATGTTATGAAGGAGAGGATTCTTGACATCAATCCGGAGGCTGATGTTGTTACCCATTGTCTGTTTTATATGCCTGAAACCGGAGGTGCGCTGTTAGAGGGCAAAATAGATTATATTGTGGACGCTATTGACACGGTAACGGCAAAGATCGATCTGATCCTTCGTGCAAAGGATAAGGGGATACCGATTATCTCAAGTATGGGGACCGGAAATAAATTTGATCCTACAAGGCTTAAGATTACAGACATCAGCAAAACCACCATTGACCCCCTTGCCAGAGTGATGCGAAAGGAACTGAGGGATCGAGGGGTAACTTCACTAAAGGTTCTATTTTCCGATGAGATTCCTGCAAAGCCGCAAGCATTAAATCGGACAGGTGATGGGGAAATAGGCGGC
>CAZQCL010000020.1:0-5737 GCA_964592435.1 uncultured Oscillospiraceae bacterium | reverse complement strand
GGGTTGTAAGGATGTAAGCTGCATCGGGACAAGCAGCATGAATAGGGATGACAAAGAGCCAAGCGGTAAGCAGAGGCGCAATATACCCGGAAGCACAGCTTTTGTTCCAACGGTAGGAGGCTTGATTATCGCTTCGGAGGTTGTTTGGGATTTACTTGGCGGATCCTGAGCTCAGGATTATGAATATATGATACAATACTCACTAAAGCTTCACGGTGCTGTAACTAAGCACTGTAATACCACGAAGTGCAGACCTGTCAGGCTTAGTGGTCGTATTAGCAGCTGAATCAGTAGTCGTAGATGAGGGGAGAGCAGGGATGTTTGAAAATAGAATTGCCATTTTTACCGGCCATTTTGGCAGCGGAAAAACTGAAATATCGGTAAACTATGCTTTACAGATGGCGCAAGCAGGAAAAAAAACTGCAATTGTCGATTTAGATATTGTCAATCCCTTTTTCAGAAGCACAGATGCAAAGAAGATGCTGGAGGAAAAGGGGATAAGGGTCATAACGCCGGTTTATGCTAATACAAATGTGGACGTGCCATCGCTGCCTGCTGAAATAAGCGTGGTGTTCGAAGATAGAAGCTACCATGCAGTGCTTGATATAGGCGGCGATGATTTGGGCGCAAAGGTTCTTTCACGATACCACCAACAGATAGTAGAGGAGGACTATATCCATTATTTTGTCATTAACACCCACAGGCCAATGACGAGAACTCCTGCTGAAATTAAGAAAATGATTGATGAGATTCAAAACAGCTCGGGACTTAAGGTAGATAAACTGGTAAACAATGCAAATCTGCTTTCGGATAGCTCTCAGTATGTGATTGATGAAGCATCCGAAATCATCAATGCGGTTTCTAGGGATCTTTCAATTCCGCTTGGAATGATAACAGGCATAAAGCAAGTATTGCAGGGTTATAAGGGTAATCCCGATATTGAAAGGCTGTATCTGGAAAAATTCATTAAGCTTCCCTGGGATATAGTATAATAACCTCGCGCATGAGGCTATTATGCGCCTCCGGCAGAATTTAGGTGCGTGCAAGTTTTTTGCTAGTGCGAAAATGCACATGTACTATTATGCCTTGAATCCTGCGAACTCATGGCATATTAACCTTAATCGACTTGCAATTAGAGGGGATGAGATTTATAATAGTGAAAATCGCTTTAGAATGTGAGGTGCGATATGGCAAAGGTTACTTTTAATGAAGATCGTTGCAAGGGCTGCAAGCTTTGCGTGTCTGTATGCCCTAAGAACATAGTTTTGATTGATGAGGAAAAGCTTAATCTTAAGGGTTTTCACCCAGCCGGAGTCAAAGAGATGGACAAATGCATCGGATGTGCTTTTTGTGCAATTATTTGTCCTGACTGTGTTATAGAAGTAGAGAAGTAAAAACATCCATTTGACAGGGAGGATCATCTAATGGGAGAAAAGATTTTAATGAAAGGAAACGAGGTTATCGCCGAGGCCGCGTTAAGAGCAGGCTGCAGGTTTTACTTCGGTTACCCGATAACGCCTCAGACAGAGGTTGCACATTATTTTGCCAAGAAAATGGAACAGTATGACGGCACATTTATTCAGGCCGAAAGTGAAATTGCGGCTATGAATATGGTCTATGGAGCAGCAAGCGCCGGTGCCAGGTGCATGACATCTTCCTCGAGCCCTGGCATCAGCTTGAAGCAGGAGGCTATTTCATATGCGGCATGTGCAGAGCTGCCTGCTGTAGTAGTGAATATTATGCGCGCCGGGCCGGGTCTAGGCGGTATACAGGCAGCACAGGGCGACTATTTTCAAGCCACGAAGGGCGGCGGCCACGGGGATTACAGAATGGTAGTGCTTGCACCGAGCAGTGTTCAGGAATTGTATGAGCTTACAGTGGAAGCTTTTAATATTGCCGATAAATACAGGACCCTTTGCATGATCGTGGGCGACGGAATGCTGGGTCAGATGATGGAAGGCGTTGAATTTAAGGATAAAGAGGAGATTTTCCAGGCTGATAAAAGCTGGGCGGCAACGGGCACAAAGATGAAGAGGGAGCACAATTATATCACCTCTATATATATTGAACCTGATGTGCTTGAGAAGCACAACCTTAAGCTGCAGGCCAAGTATAAGACCATTACCGAAAATGAGGCTCGCGTTGAGGTCTTCAATTGCGAAGATGCTGACCTTATCGTCGCAGCTTATGGAACTGTAGCAAGAATCATTAAGAATGTTATAAAGTCAGCTGCCGAGGAAGGAATCAAGGTTGGACTGATCAGGCCAATTACGCTTTGGCCATTTCCGGCGGCGGCATTTGAGAAATATGCCGATGTGCCCAAAGCATTTCTTTCTGTAGAATTGAGCGCAGGGCAGATGATTGAGGATGTCAGGCTTGCTCTTAATGGAAGGAAGCCTGTGCACTTCCACGGCAGGATGGGTGGAATGGTGCCGACTCAGAAGGAAATTCTGGATAAAATCAAGGAAATTTTGAAGTAAAGGGGAATGACGATGGCTATAGTATTTCAAAAACCGCATGCATTAAAAGAAACACAGCTGCATTATTGCCCGGGCTGCACTCATGGTGTTGTGCACAGGCTGGTTGCAGAAGTGATCGATGAGCTGGATATAGAGGGAAACACAATAGGTGTTTCGCCGGTTGGCTGCGCATATAATAACTATCTGTATTTCAATTGCGATATGGTGCAGGCTGCCCATGGAAGGGCACCGGCTGTGGCAACAGGTATTAAGCGTGTTAATCCCGAAAATATTGTTTTCACCTATCAGGGGGATGGCGATCTGGCATCGATAGGTACTGCTGAGATTGTACATGCGGCAAACAGGGGTGAAAAAATAACTACTGTTTTTATTAACAACGCTATTTACGGCATGACCTCGGGACAGATGGCTCCTACAACACTGTTGGGTCAGGTTACGACTACATCTCCCTTTGGCAGGAGAGCAGAGTTCGAAGGCTATCCGATTAACATGAGCGAAATGCTGGCCACGCTCAGGGGCGCAGTATTCGTGGAAAGAGTTTCCATGCATGATATCAAAAACATTAAAAATGCCAAAAAGGCCATAAAGAAAGCCTTCCAGGTACAGCAGGCAGGCCTCGGCTTTTCAATAGTTGAAGTGCTCTCCAGCTGTCCCACCAATTGGGGAATTGATCCGCTAAAATCATTGAAATGGATCGAGGAGAAAATGATTCCGCAGTATCCCCTGGGCAATTTCAAGGGGAAGGATTTGGAGGTGTAAAAATTATGGCACAGCATGAAATTATTTTGTCAGGCTTCGGAGGCCAGGGTATACAGTCTGCAGGTATGATAATCGCCTATTCGGCTATGCTGGAGGGTAAATTTGTTTCATTTCTTCCATCCTATGGGGCTGAAATGAGGGGTGGCACATCTAATTGTCACGTTATAGTTTCCGATGATCCTGTGGGGTCACCGATAATCAATAATGCAACTGTTCTTTTAGCGATGAACAGGCCTTCATTAGACAAATTTGAAAACTGGGTAGTACCAGGAGGTATTATTCTCTATGACAGCTCCTTAGTAAACAGGGACATTGCAAGAACAGACGTGAAACCCTTTGGTATACCGGCGACGCAGATTGCTTCGGATATGGGCAATCTGGCATATGCCAATATTGTCATGCTTGGAAAGCTTCTCGAAGAAACCGGTGCGGTTTCGAGCGAGTATTTCGAAAAAGGCCTTATGAAGGTATTGCCGGAAAGAAAGCATTACATGATACCTGAAGAAATGGAAGCCCTTGATTTGGGCATGAAGTACCAGGTATAAGGGATTAATTCATTGAACGATGGTAGCAGCCTGTGTGGACGAGTAATTAGAGGTATCTTCGAAGGTATACCCGCCAAACTCATGTTCGTGCAGGCTGTTTGTTTCCAACAGGCCCTCCATTTTGTGGATGTGGCCGTTTTCTGTTTTGACCGGCATTCCTGTAATACCACAGAAATAGTGAGTATGATCCCTATAGGAGGATATGCCATAATAGAAATGAAAGTGGAAGCTGTCCACGCCTGCCATGTTTCCGGCATAGCCCAGCAATCTGTGATTATGGCCACCTGTCATTGTACAGTCGAATTTGTATTTGTGTGTATGAAATTTCATAGCATGACTCATTCCTTTCAATTTTTTGCGCACACTTCGTGAAGTATCTATTAAAGATTCTCTTATTATATGTTTTACATATTGTGATGATTTATTAGTTGCATTATTTGTATCTTATGTAATAATGCTGCATGATACAATATGCTGTTGAAGTAAAACTGTTAATTGTGGAGAATTACCTTTGATGACAGGGTACATAAATAATGATATTATATTTCTGAGTTCGTTACAAGAAAAAGCATGTTTTGGAGAGTGAAAATGAAATTAGGCAGAGTAGTTTTACTAATTATAATTTTTGTGTTGCTTGCTGCAGTAATTTACGGGATAGTTTATTATAGGAGCACAACAGAGGATCAGGCTGTGATGAAGGAAGGCTCCTTAGCAAGCGAAGCATCCGATAGCAACACCTCATCGGAGCAAGCTTCGGGTCAGGACAAGCCCTTCCCTGATGATATTTCCGAAGATATTGAAGAGCCGGGGACAACTGATGCATTTCCTGCTCCAGAGCCTGTTATAGAGGAGCCACCGGTACCTGAGCTTCGCTTCATGGCTGTTGGCGACATAATGGTTGGCAGAGGCGTAGCTATGAGACTGAAGAAGATGAAGGGCGTTTACGGCAGAGCCTTTGAGAAGGTTTCATTTTATTTGAATAAGGGAGATGTTGTGTTTGCAAATCTTGAGTCGCCCTTTACTGATAGCACCCATGGCTTGGATAAAGATAGGAAGATAGTTCTAAAGGCTGAACCGGAGGCCGTTAGTGCTTTAAAGGATGCGGGTATAAATCTTATCAGCCTGTCCAACAACCACATAATGGATTATTATGAAAAGGGTTTGTTTGATACGATGGAACTGCTGGACCAAAATGATATCAAGCATGCCGGAGGAGGCAGGAATATTGAGGAGGCCAGGAAGCTTGCCACCATTGAAAGGAATGGCCTCAAAATTGGCCTGCTGGCATACACGGACATGGCGGAGCTGACATTTGCGGGAAAACCATATCTATCCTTTGCGGCAGGCCCGGAAAAATCCGGAGTTGTACCGAGAAAGTATGAGACCATCAGGGAGGATATACTGAAATACCGCGATCAGGTAGATTTATTAGCCATATCATTACATTGGGGAGTCGAGGATAGCTTTAAGGTCTCGGTGGAACAGGTGGAATTTGCCCATAAGCTTATAGACGACGGTGCCGACATGATTCTGGGGCATCATCCTCATAGAGTCCAGGGGATAGAGATCTACAATGGAAAGCCCATATTCTACAGCCTGGGGAATTTTCTTTTTGACCAGAATGATAAGGAAAATATGGAGTCATTTATCATTGATATGAAATATAAAGGAACCGAATTGGTCGAGTGTGTTGCGATCCCAGTTAGGATAGCAGGCAAGACAACTGTCGAAGTACTGACCGGCCAGGACGCTGTCAGCATACTGGAGAGGCAGACAGAGCTCTCCGGAAAGCTGGGGACAGAGCCTCAAACAGTATATGGAAAGCTTGTGTATAAATAATCAGAAAATATACAATGCCGGGAAGTATCCGGTAAAGCCTTCTTAAAGGCTTTCACTATAACTTTATTGATAAACCTTGACTTGCCTGATTCTCGGTAAAATAGAGGGAGCCAC
>CAZQCL010000019.1:0-20893 GCA_964592435.1 uncultured Oscillospiraceae bacterium | reverse complement strand
TGAAGCGTATCAATGATATAAAGGTCTACATGAACAGAGGACTTGGCAACGGAGTCGTCCCTCTACGCTTCCTGTCGCGGCCCGAAATACTGATTTGCACAATACACTAGCCCCGATCCATAGCCTAATGACACAGGGGGACGTTCGTCCCCTTAATTATGCTTACCTGCCAAGCCGCTTCTCCAGCTTGGCCTTTTCTTCTTCATAACCGGGCTTGCCAAGAAGCGCGAACATATTCTTTTTATAGGCTTCCACCCCGGGCTGATCAAAGGGATTGACACCCATTAGATAGCCGCTGATTCCGCAGGCTTTTTCGAAAAAGTAAACAATATTCCCAAACCAGTAGCTGTTCATCTGCGGAATACTAACCACCAGATTAGGCACTCCGCCATCGGTATGAGCCAGTATAGTCCCCTGCATTGCCTTCTTGTTCACCATATCTATGTCCATACCGGCAAGGAAGTTCAAGCCGTCCAGATCATCCTTATCATCCTTGATTGTCATATTCTTCTTGGGCTCTTCAACGTTGAGCACTGTTTCGAATATATTGCGAAGTCCGTCCTGGATATACTGCCCCATTGAATGAAGATCCGTTGTAAAATCCACTCCGGCAGGGAAAATTCCCTTATGATCCTTTCCTTCACTTTCGCCGTAAAGCTGCTTCCACCACTCAGTGAAATAGTGCATGGAAGGCTCATAATTCACCATTATTTCAGTAGTTTTCCCTTTTCTGTAAAGTGCATTTCTTACAGCGGCATACTGATAGCATTCATTGGTTTCCACATCAGCGTTGCCATAAAGCCCTCTTGCATCAGCGGCTCCCTTCATCATTTCGCCTATGTCGATTCCGGCCGCAGCAATAGGCAAGAGCCCCACAGGCGTCAAAACTGAATACCTTCCTCCTATATCATCGGGAATAACGAAGCTTTCGTATTTTTCTTCTTCGGCCAGCTTCCTGAGTGCTCCTCTTGACTTATCGGTTGTCACATAAATCCTCTTGGATGCCTCTGCTCTACCATATTTGTCTTCCATAAATTCTTTAAATATCCTAAAGGCAAGAGCCGGCTCAGTAGTAGTCCCTGATTTCGAGATGACGTTTACCGAAATATTCTTGTTTCTCAAAAGCTCTAATAATTCAGCAATGTAGGTGGAGCTTATGCTATTACCGACAAAATAAATTTCGGGAGCGCCTCTTTCCGCCTTTGGCATTAGATTGTAAAATGAGTGCGTAAGAGCGTCTATAGCGGCTCTGGCTCCCAGATAGGAGCCTCCTATTCCGATTACCACGAGAGCATCCGAATCTGATTTTATTTTCTCGGCAGCAGCCTCGACTCTGCCAAATTCAGACCGTTCATAAGCCGCCGGCAAATCGATCCACCCTAAATAATCGCTTCCTGCCCCTGTACCCTTATGGAGCATTTCATGGCCTATTTTGATAAATGGAGATAAATTGGATATCTCGGATTCTTCTATAAATGATAATGCATTTGAATAATCAAAACTAATTTTTTGCATGTTCATGCCTCCTCTAGTATCTTAGTCGATTAGCTCACACTGTCAACATCTCACATATTATATCAAGTTGATAAATTTTATTCAATATTTTAGCAAAACCACCCAGCGTCAATCCATTTTGCAATCTGCTTCAAAGAATTATCTTACAGTGTATTATTCATAAATCCGCAGACAATATAAGTATACAAAATCGGCAAAAAGAGAGGTGATTCAATTGTCAAGACCGAAAACTCCATTGGTGCCGGATAAAAGAGAAGCACTGAACAGATTCAAGATGGAATGCGCGAAAGAAATAGGTATGGAGCAGTTTGTTAAAGAAAACAACGATCATTACAAGGGAAACCTGACCTCTGCGCAAAACGGTCACGAAGGCGGACCTATTGGCGGACAGATGGTCAAAAGAATGATTGCGATGGCTGAGCAGCAGTTGAAATAAACGGACGGTGACCCAGGGGACGAATGACACAAGGAAAACGTCCCCCTGGGTCATTCGTCCCCCTGGGTCACTCTGTGTCACCCCTGGTCATTGTGTCTTTAACCTAAGCTGAGCTCCAAGCTCCTCCGATAGCCCATTAACTATCTTCTCCATCGCTTCACCCGCTTCCTCATCGGTCAGTGTTCTATCCGCTGCCCTGAATGCTATGGAGTAAGCAACGCTCTTTTTCCCTACGGGCACCTGTTTGCCTTTATACACATCAAACAGCTTAGTTTCTTCAAGAATCTTACCCGCTTTACTGCTTATAATCCTCTCAATTTCCCTGACCGGTACGTCTTCATCCACCAATATTGCAATATCCCTTATCACAGCCGGGTACTTAGGCAAGGGCTTGTATTCCGGTTTCAAAACGGCGCCTTCCACTAATGGCTCAATATCGATAATGCCCACATAATTCCTTTGAGCGGCTTCAAATTTTTCTGAAACATTTGGGTGCACTTCGCCCAGAATACCTGCCTCTTTTCCGTTTATAAGCAGCCTGGCCGTTCTCCCAGGATGGAATGATGGTTTATCATGAACCGACTCCAGACTATATTCCTTTATACCCAATTTGGACAGCAGCTCCTCTACCGCACCCGACAGGTCGTAAAAGTCCACATTGCCGTACATCCCCAGTGTCAAAACCGGCTTTTCATAAGGCAGCTCAGTTAGAGGAAGGCTTTGGGGCAGGTACACATATGACATCTCAAAGAGCCTGGCCTCCTCAACTCTCTTGTTGTAGTTGGTTGCCAGTACCTGCAGCATATCCGGCAGAGTTGTTGTTCTCATTATGCTGTAATCCTCACCCAGTGGATTGGAGATAACTATCGCCTTTCTCAGCTCACTATCTTGCTGAAGGTTAATTTTATCAAATACCTTCGGACTGGTGAAGGAGTAGGTGTATATTTCCGAAAGGCCGCAGGCCTGCATCGTCCGGCCGATAAGCTGATTTGTTTTTTGCTCGTAGGTCATGCCACCGATAGTAGCTGCCTTTCCCTCAAGCAATGTGGGCCTAATGTTGTTATATCCATAGAATCTGGCAACCTCCTCCGCCAAATCTGCTTCGCATTCCAAATCGGGTCTGAAGGTTGGTGCGGTGACTGTCCCCCCTATCTCATCGACCTCTATCTCCAGCCTGGTAAGAATGCTTTTCATTTTCTCAACACTAATATCCGTACCCAGTAAAGCATTAATCTGCCCGGGATTGAATGGTATCGTCTTTTTAACCGCCTTTACAGGATAGCAGTCAATGACACCTTTACATACTATTCCCGCACCCAGCTCCTCAACTAGCTGAGCAGCTCTGTTGATAGCATCCAAAGCGGTTTCGGGATCAAGCCCTTTTTCAAAGCGTCCTGATGCTTCCGTCCTCATCCCAAGCTTTTTTGCGGTCAGCCGTACAGAAATGCCATTGAAGGTTGCGGACTCAAACAGTATGGTTTTGGTGTCTGCTGTAATTTCACTGTTTTCTCCTCCCATAACTCCCGCAACCGCAACCGCTCTTTGTCCATCTGCGATTACCAGCATGGAGCTATCCAACTCCCTGTCCTGCCCATCAAGGGTTTGCATTTTCTCTCCCTCTATGGCCCTTCTGACAATAATCCTGTGGTCTTTCAGGTTTTCCAAATCAAAGGCGTGCATGGGCTGGCCGTATTCGAGCATTACGTAATTTGTAATATCGACAATATTATTGACCGGCCTGACTCCAGAGGCCTTTAGCCTCTCCTGCATCCAGCCGGGCGAGGGCTCTATCCTGACATCCTTTACTATCCTTCCTGCATAACGATAGCACAATTCAGGATCCTTTATCTCTACAGTCGCTCTCCCCTCAACCGAATCGCCCTCTTCCTTCACCACTATTTCCGGCTTTCTGAAATCGGCATTAAAGACAGCGGCTGACTCCCGTGCCAGGCCGATAATACTGAAGCAGTCGGGTCTGTTGGATGTTATTTCGAATTCTATCACGGTATCGTTCAAGCCCAGAATTTCTTTAATATCCGTACCGGGCGCGAAATCTCCCTCCAATATGAATATGCCATCTTCAGCAGCATTGGGGAACTCCTCCTTTGTCACGCCCAGTTCAGAAATGGAACACATCATGCCAAAGGACTCAACGCCGCGAAGCTTGCCCTTTTTAATCCTCTTCCCCCCCGGAAGGCTTGAACCGTCAAGGGCAACAGGAATTAAGTCATTCACCTTTACATTCGTGGCGCCTGTCACTATCTGAACCGTCCCATCACCCACATCTACCTGGGAAACCAGCAGACGGTCGGCATCCGGGTGCTTTTCTACTGAGAGTATCCTCCCCACCACTACCTTGTCTATCTCCTCGCCCAGCTGTTCAAATCCTTCAACTTTTGAGCCTGACATAGTGAGTGCATCTGCATATTCCTTGTGGCTTACTTCTATATTTGTGTAATCCTTCAACCATTTTAGCGGTAATTTCATTTCACTTTCTCCCTCCTATTTAATTCGAGGGTTTTCCCACCCTCGAAGCTCATCTCCCGATCTGGTATGCCATACATTTTATAAAATTGCTTCCCCTGCATTCACAAACCATGCCATAGCCTTAAAACTGCCTTAGGAAACGCATATCATTTTCATACAGCAGTCTCATGTCATCTATATTAAATCTTCCCATAGCCGTTCTTTCAATGCCCAGTCCGAATGCAAAGCCGCTATATTCCGTTGGATCGATA
Organism: uncultured Oscillospiraceae bacterium; assembly: GCA_964592435.1. Classification (GTDB taxonomy): domain Bacteria; phylum Bacillota; class Clostridia; order Acetivibrionales; family DTU013; genus JAAYBT01. Next base: position 16,204 of record CAZQCL010000019.1, on the reverse strand, counting down.
TGACAAATTTCCAGTACCTTCGGATGCACCATTCCGGCGCCTAGTATTTCTATCCATCCCTCGTTTTTGCATACCCTGCATCCCTTACCGTCGCAGGTCCAACAGCTTACATCCACTTCTGCACTGGGCTCGGTAAACTGAAAATGATGAGGCCTCAGCCTGATTTTCGTATCCTCTCCAAACAGCCTTCGTGCAAACAGCTGAAGTGTACCGACCAAATCACCCATTGTTATTCCCTTATCCACCACAAGCCCCTCAACCTGATGGAAAACAGGCGAATGCGTCGCATCTACAGAGTCAGAACGATAAACCCTGCCGGGAGATATTAGCTTAATGGGAGGCTTTTTATTCTCCATCACTCTGATTTGCACGGACGAGGTCTGACTTCTCAGCAGTATTTCATCATTGAAATAAAATGTATCCTGGGCATCTCTGGCCGGGTGCCCCTCCGGAATATTCAACGCTTCGAAATTATAATAATCCAGCTCAACCTCAGGCCCTTCCGCTATCTCATAGCCCAGCGAAACAAAAACATCCTTAATTTCATCCGCAACTATGCTCAAGGGATGCTTTTTCCCAATAAAGCGCCTTTTACCCGGGATGGTTACATCAATGGATTCTTTCCCCAGCCTCAGCTCCAGCTCTTTATTCTGAAGTGTTTTTGCTCCCTCTTCCAGCTTGCCTTCAATAAAGCTTCTGACGTCATTAGCAAGTTGACCTATAATCGGTCTTTCTTCAGAGGTCAGCGCGCCCATCCCTCGCAAAACTGCCGTCAGCTCCCCCTTCTTTCCAAGAAACCGCAGCCGTAGACTTTCCAGGTCTGCAGAAGTTTGAACCGCCCTCAGCTTTTTTTCCGCTTCCAGCCTTATATTGTTCAACTGTTCTTTCATGAAACAACCTCCTCGTTTTTCATAAGCTACTTTCTGCTATCTTTTGATTACCGAAATTCAATTCCGGAGAATCTCGGACAATAAAAAAGCCTCCATCCCAATCCAAGGGACGAAGACTGCAACTCCGCGGTACCACCCATGTTTCCGCCATCTATGTGGCGAACACTTGTATGTAAAATTCCGGCACCATGCCATAATTTCAGCAAAAGCCAGTCTATTACACCTGTATGATAACGGCCAGGCACCGGCATCTCCTAGTGACATGTCATAGCACCGCTTGTTGTTGCACTGCCTGTTTTAGCACTACATTTGTAGCATCGTTGCATTGTAGCACTATCGTGCTGCAACAATACTGTGCATGACACCTTTCAGGATGCAGCTCCGGAGGGAACTTCGCCGGCATGTACAATGGAGATGCTTTCAGCCACTGACATCCCCTCTCTTTAAAGACCGTCCCGGTTACTTTCCTCCTTCATAGCCTTCTTATTCTAATTCCAATTAACAACGATTATACCACATCTGCTAAAATATATTCAATAAGCCGAATGGAGGTTTTTCAAAAATTTGCAATTCTATTCTACTTTGGTTTATAATTAGTTTGATTTATGCCATAATATATGTGCAAACTCGGAGGTCCACCATGAATAACACATTAAAATCTACTCTTATCGGCGTAATTATTCCCGGCATTGTAATTATAGCCGCAAGCAAGTTAAATATTTGGCTTGGCATTGTGGTTTTACTCATATATTTGGCCACAGTGGCTTACCTCAACAGAGGGTTTATATATGGAATCATGGCAGGCCGCAAATATAGCCTTGGTCAGACAGATGAATCTCTCAAATGGTTCAAGCTCGCTTATGACACTAAGAAAGCCAACATCAGAATATGCGTATCTTATGCCTACCTTCTTCTAAAAAAGGAGGAGCTGGCAGAATCCGAAGAGGTTTTACTGCATACTCTTAACAAAAACCCACAAAGCCATGATGCCCCCTATATAAAATCAATACTCGCCCTTGTATTATGGAAGAAAGGCGATCTGGATGGTGCCGTTGCCATGCTTGAGGAGGTCATGAAGACCTATAAAACAACCTCCGTATACGGAAGCTTGGGATATCTGCTCATATTGCAAGGTGATTATGGGAAGGCACTGGAGCACAATCTGGCAGCATACGAGTACAATTCAAACGACAAAATTATACAGGACAACCTAGGCTTGAACTATTATTTGTTGGATATGTACGACAGGTCCGAGGAAATTTACGAAGCACTGCTTGAAAAATCACCGACCTTTCCAGACCCTTATTTTAATTACGGACTTGTGTTCTTAAAGCTTAATGAACCTGAAAAGGCCATAGAATATATGAAAAAGGCGCTCGAATACAATTTCTCATATCTAAGCTCCCTTACAAAGGAACAGGTTGAAGCAAAAATACAGGAAGCAAGCGCCAGCTTGTAAATGAGGGCATGATTTGAAAGCTAGCAACAATTCTAAATACTACAAATTGATGGAATATTTGCGGGATGAAATGCTTTCCGGCAGAATAATGCCCGGTGATAAGATCCCCTCCGAGAATGAACTTGCCGAAAAATTCTCATTAAGCAGACATACTGTGAGAAAATCGATTGCAATACTGGCAAACGAAGGTCTTCTTTACACGGAGCAGGGCCGCGGAACCTTTAGCTCCGGTGCTTTACGCAAAATACGAGATTCACGAAATATAGGCGTAATCACCACCTACATATCAGAATACATTTTCCCGCAGGTTATCAACGGTATTGATGAGGTTTTGTCCCAGAACGGTTACAGTATCATTCTAAAGAACACAGGAAATGACTGCCGAAAGGAATTAGCATGTCTCAAGGATATTCTTGGCAAGGATATTGCCGGATTGATCGTGGAACCGACAAGAAGCGCCTTATATACGCAAAACATCAAATATTACCAGACACTGGACCGTTATGGTATTCCCTATGTGTTCATTCACGGCTACTATGAACAGCTTGGACAAAAGCCCTGTGTTATGCTGGATGACACAGCAGGGATGTATGAGCTTGTCATGTATTTGGCAAAAATCGGGCATCACAATATCTGCGGAGTGTTTAAGGCAGACGATGTTCAAGGCCTGAACAGGCACAAAGGATATGTTAAGGCATTGTCCGACAGCGGTTTGCAATACGACGCCGATAAGGTGATCTGGTTTCACACGGAGGATAAAAAAACAAAGCCTTTTGCTGCATTGGAAGCAATGATTGCCCAAGGTGTAGGTATAGATGCAGTTGCCTGCTATAATGACGAAATAGCATTTGAAACAGTTATGCTGCTGCTCAAAATTGGGAAAAAAGTTCCCGAGGACATTTCCGTTACTGGCTTTGACGATTCCTACCTGGCCGAATCCTGTCCGGTAAAGCTGACAACTGTAATGCATCCTAAAAAGGAACTCGGACGTAGAGCCGCCGAGCTGGTGTTGGAGCTTATCCCGCAAGGCATGGCTGAGGATGGTTCCCGCCGTACGCCAAAAGAACCGACTGTCAAGGTTCTCAGTTCGGAGCTTGTAGTGCGTAATTCCACTTCAGAAAAGTACCAGGAATAGCTCAATCCTGCTCAGAAGGCTGGAGAAAGCATCGATATAACGCCTGCCAGTACCGGGATTGCACCGATGATACCGTTGAATGCATCATCTGCATATTCTATGCTTTATTATCATCTAACAATATACGCCATCAGGATGCTTTGTGTAAATATTAATCTTCGTTTCTAGCTTCTGACTTAATCTTCTTCAGCCTCTTCATGACGTCATTCTCGCCCCTGCCAAAGTAGTCATGCAGCAGCTTATATTCGGCATAGAGCTTCCTATACGCCTCAACATTTGCCGGGTTAGGCTTGTAATAGGCCTCCTTCACCTTTGACATCTTTCCGGCAGCCTCAAAAATGCTGTCATAGCCTCCCTTTGATTTGCCGGCAGCCACAGCGCCGAACATTGCCGACCCAAGAGCTACAGCCTGCGGGGAATTAGAAATTTTGATTTCTCTGTTTGTCACATCCGCATAGATCTGCATCATCATTTCGTCCTTTTCAGCGATACCGCCACAGGCGTATAATTCGTCAATCTTAACGCCATTGTCCTCAAAGGTTTCAATAATCATATTCGTTCCGTATGCAGTTGCCTCAATCAGAGCTCTATATATTTCCTCCGGTTTTGTCAAAAGTGTGCACCCGATAATTAGACCGGTTAAATCCACATCAACCAGAACCGACCGGTTCCCATTCCACCAGTCAAGGGCAACAAGACCGCTCTCACCTACTTTAAGCTGAACGGCTTTTTCACGGAGCAGCTTATGAATGGAAATACCCCTGCTCTTTGCTTCCTCTGTATAGGGCGCCGGAACACAATTCTCCACAAACCATTGGAAATGGTCGCCTACGCAGGATTGCCCGGCCTCATATCCGTAAAAGCCCGGAAGTATTCCATCTTCCACAACACCACACATACCCGGTACAATTTTTTCTTCATTGCCGAGCACCATATGACAAGTGGATGTGCCCATTATCATCAACATTTTGCCCACATCCGTGATTCCTACGGACGGTACGGCTACATGTGCATCAACATTCGAAATGCCTACAGCTGTGCCAGGCGTCAGTCCCGTCAGCTTCGCCATTTCATCGGTAAGCTCTCCGGCTTTCCCTCCCAGTGGGTATATGTCCTTGCTTAATTTGTCCTCTACCACATTTTCCAACCTTGGATCAAGGGCTTTGAAGAATTCCTTAGAGGGATAACCCTCCCGTTTGCTCCATATGGCCTTGTAACCGGCAGTACAGCTGTTTCTTCTCTCGTTGCCGGTCAACATCAGCGAAACCCAGTCGGTGGCTTCAATAAAACGGTCTGCGGCATCATATATATGCGGTGCTTCGTCCAGTATCTGCATTATCTTGGGGAATAGCCATTCAGAAGAAATTTTACCGCCATATCTGCTGAGGAAGGTTTCTCCTCTTTGCTCTGCCAGTTCATTGAGCTTGTTTGCTTCGTACTGTGCGGCATGGTGCTTCCAAAGCTTTACATAGGCGTGAGGCTCTTGCTTGTATTCCTCCCTCATGCAAAGCGGAGTGCCGGACTTGTCGATGGGGAGCATAGTACAGGCTGTAAAATCAATAGCCATGCCTATTATATCCTCCGGGCTTACACCTGACTCCTTCAGTACTATTGGAATTGTAACCTTCAGTACCTCCAGATAATCAGCCGGATGCTGCAGCGCCCAGTCAGGTTCAAGCTTGGTCTTGCCATCAGGCAGAAACTCATCCATTACGGCGTGTGTATATTCCTTCACTGCCGTGGCGACAATATTACCTGTGTCCACCTCCACTAATACGGCTCTTCCTGAAAGTGTGCCGTAATCTATACCAATAGAATATTTTTTTGCCAATGAAACCACCCCTTCAACTATATTTATAATATTTCCCTCCAACAAAGGGTTATATCCCCTCTTCAAGGGCTGTTTTACAAAAATACTGTACAAGTAGTATTTCCCGGCCGATGCTGCAAATTAACCAATAATTAAATAATACAGCACAGAAAGCACCATATCAAGCGGACAAGTTAGGGCAAAAGTATACAAGTTAGAATTCACTCCATGGATATGTGCTTGGTGGGTTTGATTTGAATGACATCAGCTGTCTAAGGGTAGGATGTTCAAAACCGATTTCAGAGGACCACAGCGCAAGCTGCATGCCGGGCTTGTTAAGCCCAGTACCGTATTTCTGATCTCCGTAAAGAGGATGGCCGATAGCCGCCATTTGAACGCGGATCTGATGGGATCTGCCTGTGTGTAGCTTAATTTCAACAAGGGAAATCCCACCGTTTGATGCTTTCACCATATAGTCAAGTACGGCCTTCTTTGCATCGCTTTTCCTGTGAAGATCGGGATCGACAACACTTACAAAATTAGTTTTTTCATTTTTGACAAGGTAATGCTCCAAGCTGTTGCCAGTCCTTTCCGGTACTCCATGTACAACAGCCAAGTATGATTTTTCGAACCTTCTGCTTCTTATCTGTTCTGAAAGCCTGGATGCGGCTTTTGATGTTTTTGCAAAAGCCATAACACCACCAACAGGCCGATCAAGCCTATGCACCAGGCCTAAAAAAACATTGCCCGGTTTGTTGTGTCTGAGTTTCAGATCCTCCTTAAGTACTGTAAGCATATCCCTGTCACCGGTTCGGTCACCCTGTGTCAGCATATTGGGGGGCTTACAGACAACCAGTATATGATTATCCTCATACAGGAGCTCTATTCCACTTTTGTTGCCCATACTTCTCTTCCAGTCCCTCCCTACCGCTCTTTTCTTTGCACACCTACGGAGCCCTTTCCTCGGAGTCGTCTGCTGAATCTCTCCTGTGAAAACAGACATCCTCATAAGCTTCTCAACCTAATTAGAGAAATTTGTGATCTCCCTGCCACCGTCTCCGATTTCGGAGACATAGAAGGTCGGTACAATCCCGATTCTTTTAGTATAACCCCGGCCAACCTTCTCAATAAATACATCGACGGCTTCCTTGCGGACAATGCTAACGGTGCAGCCGCCAAAGCCTGCCCCTGTCATCCTGGAGCCTGCAACTCCTTTAATCTTCAACGCTTCCTCCACCAGTGTATCCAACTCATCACCGGTGACTTCATACAAATCTCTCAATGAATTGTGGGAAGCAATCATATATCTGCCGAAAACTTCTATATCGTCGTTACTCAAGGCCTCAACGGATTTAAGTACCCTGTCGTCCTCGGCAACCACATGCTCCGCCCTGTTTCTGATTATATCATCCTTAATTTCATGCTTATATTTATTGAATTCATCCATGGATATCTCACCGAGGCAAGTGGCCTCCGGTAAGAACTTTTTCAAGATTGTAAAAGCTTCCTCGCACTGGCTTCTTCTCTCGTTATATTTAGAATCGGCCAGGCCACGTTTTTTATTGGTATTGGTTATTACAATGCTGTAGCCCTTCAAATTCAAAGGTACATGCCGGTAGCTTAAATCCCTGCAGTTTAGAAATATAGCGTGACCAGCCTTGCCCATAGCAGATGCGAACTGATCCATAATGCCGCAGTTTACACCCACATAATTGTTTTCAGCCTTTTGGCAGATTAATGCTATCTGTACCATGTCAACAGGCTGCTCCAATCCAAGCGCAGCATTACTCAGCGCCAGCAGCGTTATTGCCGTTGCCACCTCTATTGCCGCAGATGACGAAAGTCCGGCTCCCAAGGGCACTGTATCGTGATAGAGCAGATCACATCCAGTCAGCTTGTAACCAGCCTTTTGCAGTTCGTCAGCCACACCAAATTGGTAATTGCCCCACTTCAATGCTTTGTACTCATCCAGCGTATCCAGTGAGCCTCGGACCTGAATGCCCAAATCTGTAGCCATCAGGTTCATCATTCTGTCCCTTCGTGGCTTGGCTATGACGGTGGAGCTCATAGTCAAGGCCGCAGGGAAAACGTATCCTCCGTTGTAATCAGTGTGCTCGCCAATTAGATTGACTCTGCCCGGAGATGAAAAAACGCGTAGCCCCTCCTCGTTTCCACCATAAATTTCGATAAAACGCTTTTTAAGTTCCAAACCAATCATATGTAATCCGTTCCTTTCGTAATCCTTCTTTTCGCCGCTTATCAAAAGGTAGTTACTGGCAATGTGTTATGCTGTATAACTCAGGATATGCTACAACGCAAAATGTTCATTCAGAAACCTCTTATGAGCCTGGCGCAGCTCCTCTGCCTTTTCCTCGGGTTTTGTCGGGTTTGCATGAGCCCACGCGCCCGTTTCACTGGATGCATTAAACTTCTGCTTATTCGAAGCACGCAGCGGCGGGAAAAATTCGATGTGGAAGTGATAGTAATCACTAACATCTCCGCTGTTCACCGGGTCCTGATGCATGCACATCATATAGGGGAAGGGAAAGCCAAATAGTGCATCGAATGTCCCTGTGGCCTCTTTTAGAGCCCTCGCTAGATTAGCCTTTTCCCTTTCACTGAACTGTGTAAGATTCTGCTTGTGATTTCTACTCGCAATATACATTCCGTAGGGATACTCTGTGAAAAAAGGCAGGAAGACCAAAAAATCCTCATTTTCAAAGATTACCCTATCCCCTGACTTTCTTTCGTCTGCCAGCATATCACATATTAGGCAGCTGCCGTTTTCGCCGCGGTACTCCTTGCAGGCATCCAGCTCCAGCTCCAGCTTCTTGGGTATAAAGGGGTATCCGTAAATCTGTCCGTGTGGATGTGGCATTGTTACGCCTACCATCTCTCCCCTGTTTTCAAATATAAAAATATATTTAATTCTTTCATCCTTCTTTAATTCTATAAAACGTTCTGTCCATAAGTCAATTATTTTTACAATATGCTCAACGGAGAACTCATGGAGGGAAGAGCTATGCTCCGGAGAATATAGTATAACCTCACATTTGCCGTAGGCTTCCTCCATCTTGTAATGGTCGGTGGACACATCATCCGGAACGGGCGGCTCCTGTGAAAGCGCCGGGAAATCATTGTCATATTTGAGCACGTCGTAATGCTCGGGCACCTTTCCCGACCCCGGACAGAAGGGACACCAGTCCTCCGGCATCTGCGGCCTGTCCTGCCGGTGAGATGCGATCATTACCCAGTCCTTTATCAGTGGATGCCATCTCAGTTCTGCCATGCTCCATTCCTCCCTTGCAGCATTTCTTCAGTATTCATTACTACTTTTCCCATGTATTACTACCTATATCAATTTTAAAACAGAATGCTATAGGGTGAAATGCTTTAATGTGATGAATTTATGGAATATTGATGAGCGCAAACAAATATTTGTAAAAATTTTAAAATTACTATTGACAATACTATACTATGCATTGTATAGTATTATACATAAGATAGGTATCCCAACAATCTTGCATTTTTAATGCCTAGCAACTTTCAAAAGTGCAAATCCTGAGATATTTATTCCGGATAGGAGTGGATGTAGTATGAAGTCCTTAGTGTGTATTACAGGAGCAACAGGAGGACTGGGCAGGGCATTTGCGGTAGAATGCGCCAATCGTAGCTGGGATTTGTTTCTGACCGATCTTTCGGACAGTGCCTTGGGCCCGCTGGCCGCAAGCCTCACAAACACCTATAATATTACAGTACATTACCATAGCTGCGATTTGACAAACTTTGAGGCAAGAACCGAGCTTTTTGACTATATGGGGCAGCAGGGGTTCAACTTTAATTTTCTAATAAACATTGCCGGCCTGGATTTCGAAGGACCCTTTTCCGAGAGGACACGTAGTCAGATACGGACAATACTCCGCCTTAACATTGAAGCAACGCTTGAAATGACTCATGAAATCCTGAAAATGCGAGACAGTTCAAGTACCTTCAGGATTATCAATGTAGCAAGTCTGGCAGCCTATTATCCCATGCCGGTCAAAGCAATGTATGCCTCTTCAAAACGCTTTTTGCTGGATTTTTCAAGAGCTCTTCGAGAAGAGCTGCGATCGAATGATGTGACTGTCACAGCTTTATGTCCTGCCGGAATGCCCACGACACCGGAATGCATCAGTGCCATTGAGGCGCAGGGCTTGGCAGGTAGGATCACAGCCCAAAATGTCGGCTATGTTGCAGCCCATACAATTGACTCGGCACTTAGGGGTAGATCAGTATATATACCGGGGATAATGAATAGATTGCTGAAAACTGTCGGGACCCTGGTCCCCCCCGCTATTGTTGCCCGGGTAATAGGTTCTCGCTGGAAATCCGCTCAGAGCAAAAGGGCAGCCCTTGGGACCGCAAATGCTAATCCTCAATAATTCAGGGGATGATTTGATTCGCGATATGATTTGAATGGAAGTATGATTTGGAGGTTATTCTAGTGAAAGAAAAAGTTGTCATCATAACCGGAGCCAGCTCCGGCATTGGCTTAGCTACAGTAAAGGAAATGACCGGCATAGGGCTATACATCATTAGCATAGGCCGTTCAAAGGAGCGTTGCGCTCAAGCGGAGCAAGAAATTAGAGCTCTCAACCCTGATGCAAAAATTCATTTTCTGATAGCCAATCTGGCATCTCTCGAAGAGGTTTCAAGGCTGGCAGAGGAAATATGTAATCAGCTTGCGCGAGATGGTATTCGACACATTGATGTGCTGATTAACAATGCAGGCACTGTTTCAAGCTGGTATATATCTACAGTTGACGGCTTCGAGCTTCAGTTTGCCGTAAATCATCTGGCACCCTTCCGCCTGACATACGAGCTGCTGCCGCTATTGGCGCAATCCGACCAGGGCACGGTTATCAGCATAAGCTCCGGCTCCCACTACAGAACAAGAATCCACTGGAAAGATGTGATGCTCAGAAAGCACTACAACTGTCTTTTCGCCTATAAACAGACAAAGCTGGCAAATGTTCTTTTCATAACGGAACTGAATAGACGGCTTAAGTCTATCGAAAGCACAATAAGGGCATTTGCCGTAGACCCGGGGCTGGTGAATACGAACATCGGCCTGAAGGGCACGGACGGCATTGTAAAAAAGGTCTGGGCTATACGCAGCAAAAGCGGAACGCCGCTAGATCAGCCCGCCCACTGCATTGTATGGCTTGCGACACAAAAGGATGCGCGCAGCACCGATAAGGTTTATTGGAAGGATTGCGCTCCCCTTGAGCCAAGCCGCTATTCTCAGCGTTCGGATGTAGCTGAACGGTTCTGGGAACTATCAGAGAGAATGTGCGGCATTAAGTATGAAGGGAGGCTGTCTTCTTGGATCCCCAGTTGAAGAAAGGACTGCTGGATGCATGTGTCCTTCATATTTTACAAGAGGGTGATACTTACGGCTATAAGCTGACACAGGAGATTTCGGAGTTTATGGATACTTCCGAATCATCCCTTTATCCTGTGCTGCGCAGGCTCGAAAATCAGGGCTGTTTGGAAACCTATTCATCCGAGCATTCCGGCCGCCTCAGACGCTATTACAGAATAACTGCCGCCGGGATATCGCGTCTGAATGAATATAAAGAGGAGTTATTGGAACAAAGGAGAATCATAGATTATATTATTGGTGGTGAAAATGAAAATGGATGAAATGAAATTGGATGCAAAATTGATGGCCTTTTTAGATGAGCTGAAGCTACAGCTCAACGGCCTTCCCGAAGCGGAGAAAGCTGCTGCCCTGGACTATTATGAGGAGCATTTGAATGATGCATCCTATGACGGTGTTTCTCCCGAAGAGCAGCTGGCGAAGCTCGACACTCCGGCAAATATCGCCGCTTCAATTAAGGCAGAAGTGAGCATCAAAAATGTTCGCAGAAAGCCTGACCTGAAAAATTACTCTAAAGCAGTTAAATACTCGCGTTCAAGGATAACAAGACCCTTGTCCCTATTCCTGTTTTCTATACTTATTTTTACGACTTACAGTATTGCAGTCTGCCTGTTCATCATTACTGTAGCCTCAGTAGCTGCAGCCTGTATCATACTATCCGTATTTGTAGCTGAGGCTATGAAGATACCTTCACAGTATGTGCCTGAGATTATTAGCAGTATTGGCATGGGCGTATTTTTTGCAGGGCTTATGCTGCTGACTGCCTATGGCTTATTCAAGCTGACCGGGCTTTCAGTTAGACTTTCTACAAAGCTCATAGCCTGTATGTTGAAAAAAAATCCCACGGCTTCAAGCCCCTCAGATTTCAAGCGGTTTTATTTCACAGATAGCCATAGCACAGATACCAAGCACAGCCTTGATGGCTCTGCCAATCTTTTCCTGGCGAAGGAAGATGCTGCAGATGTGAAGGCTATAAATTCTACAGAAGCGGAGGTTGCAGGTGTAACAGAAGTGAAGGCTAAAGATTCTGTGGGAGCAAGGGATACACAGGAGCATGGTGGCAGCACACCCGAGAAAATCGATTTGAAAAGGCTGATGCTTAAGGTTGTTATGGCTATATCAGCGGCAGGGCTTTTGATAGCACTATTGACCGGCCTTCCTGTCAGGCTTTTTATGCTATACAACAGCGTGGCCCCCAGCAATATCCTGTTAGAAGAGTGGTCATACAGCAGTGATGATGTCGCTAGAATAAGCATCAGTACAACTCATTCCAATATTAGACTGAAAAAAGGCAGCTCTGATGAAATTGAGATAAGGTATGAAAAAGCCGACTGGCTGGAGCCTGAAATCAATTGTGCCAATGGGCAGCTGGAATTTGAGGAAAGGTCCAACGGAAGGATGCCACTTTTTCGACTAATAAGCCTGCATGAAAACAGCGCGGAACTGACTATTTCACTGCCTGCCGATTTCAAGCCTAATGACCTTAAACTCGAAAGCAGAGGCGGCTTTATATATATTGACAGCACAGAATATCCCGTTGAAGCAAAAACCTATACCGGTGCTATCTATGTAGACTCCTTTGCGGACAAGGAATCTGCTGCCGTCAAGGCTCGCACATCAGCAGGCTTTGTACAGGCGGCCGGAGAGAAGGCAGGCACCAAAACAACAGATGGCACCGTCTATCAGTCACATGTGCAAAGCGAAGCACTGATACAAATTGAAACAGCTCGGGGCAATATCTTTATAGATTAAAGGGGACGGTTCTCCGCCCCCCTTTCCATGCTAGTCAAAATTATGTCAGCTGTCATGCCTAAACTGTGGCAGCCATTGCCTGTTTGCTTCAAACATTTCATCCGTCATTTGCTTGATCTCGTTCAGACTCAGCACGGCCGAAGTAAGCGGATCAAAACAAATTGAATGGAACACCTTGCGGGGATCTCCTGTAATTGCCGCTTCTACCGCAAGCTCTTCACAGCGTGCACTTGTATTTATGAGTATGGCAAGCTGTTCAGGCAACGACCCCACATGTATCGGGCTTAGCCCCCTCTTTGATGCAAGCACAGGGACCTCCACGCAGCAACCGACCGGCAGGTTGTCAATCAAACCGAAATTACGGACATTGCCATTGAACTCAAATAGGGTGCCGTCGCCTATAGTTGCATTGAAAATATAAGCGGCATACTCCTGACCTCTTTCAATCTCCACCTTTTCTTCTGCAAGCCAATCATCGATTTCCTTCTTCCAGGTATTCTCACGCTCCAGGTATTCATTGAGTATGAAGCCATAATGACCCGGATTCCACCCTGTTCCGTGAGTACAGTATTTCTCAATCAAATCCGGTCTCTTCCGGAACCATGCATTGTACTCAGAATTGTGCCCGCTGGACTCGGTCACATAATAATCCAGATGAAGGAACATTTCATTTCGTACAATCTCCTCATTGTATATCTCAGGCTTTTCAGTAATGGCCTTTCTGATTAATGGAATCGCATCCTTGCCATTCCATTTGTATTCCAGGTAAAATGCCTGATGATTGATACCTGCACACAAATATGTGACCTCCTCCATGGGCGCACCAATCCACCTTGCCAGCATATCAGCCGTTCCCTGGACACTATGGCAAAGGCCGGTAACCTGTACCTTGCTTTGTTCCTGCATGGCTCTGCAGAGCATAGCCATGGGATTTGTATAGTTGAGAAATATGGCATTGGGGCAGTAACGCTCTATGTCCTTGCAGATCTCCAGCATGACCGGTATTGTGCGCAGCGCCCTGAATATGCCGGCCGGGCCCCTTGTATCTCCTACATTTATATCTACTCCATACTTCTTGGGAATCTCTATGTCATGCCTCCAAACATCTACGCCTCCGGCGAGAATGGTGCAGACAACACCATCTGCATCCTTGAGGGCTTCCGCCCTATCCGTAGTAGCTATGACCCTGGCTGGATAATTTCCTGCATCTACGATTTTATCTACCGCCTTTTTAATAGCGGCCAGACGAACCGGGTCGATATCCATCAATGCAATTGTACTGTCAGCCAGAGCAGGAAAGGTCAAAATATCCCTGACAAGCGTTCTTGTAAAGCCGAAGCTACCCGCTCCGATAAATGTAATCTTTTTCATAGAATCATCCCCTATCTCTTTTCTATTTAGTATTTTGAGAAATGCACCATTGGAATTATTCTATAACATTTATGCCTCATTTTAAAGATATGCAAGGAAAATAGTTATGGAAAAGCCATTTAGGAAAATTATCGGAATAAATACCAAAAGATTCCGATGAGATTAATGGCTGTCAGCACAAGGATCGATTTGCTGATTTTATCTGTTTTTCTTTTTTGCCTCATCATGTTGAGCATAAAGCCGGCAATACATACAACAAAATTAAATAATAGAATAAAAGAAGCATTCCTTAGCAAATTGGTATCCCAGTAATTTCTTACAGAAACATTAAAAAGTCGTTCAAAAAAGGTTATCCTTCCGGGCTTAGCCTGATCAGTAAAAATAGATGCGGCAATAATCATCAGCCATCCGATCCCCACAATCCACCATACGGCCTTAACAAATATGTCAGGTCCTTTTCGTTTTTCGACAAAATTTCTCCCCATATCAGCCATATAGCATCACCCTGTTCCATTATATGTGAACTGATATAGGAATTCAATTGCATTTTGGCTAAGGCTTTTGCGATGTTACCTAAATAGTTTGTCGGCACTGCCAATAGCTGAACCGGGGTGACAGCTCAAGTTTCTTCGTCAATGTAGCTTTCGACCTTGCCAAGTAGCTCCTCACTGACCCTAAAAGCGGCTTTATCGAATACCGTAAGGAACACGTTAATGTCATGATCCGCCAGGAAGTCCCCTATCGCATTGGATGCCACATGAAAAGCTTCCTCTTTGGGGTATCCGTAAATTCCGCTTGAAATCAGCGGGAAGGCTATGCTTTCGCATTTATTTTCCACAGCAAGTTTCAGACTGTTCAAGTAACAGGAACGCAGCTGCTCAGCCTCGCCAGCCTTACCGTCACGATATACGGGACCTGCTGTATGTATGATGTACTTGCCCGGAAGCTTGAATCCCGGCGTTATGACCGCATCGCCTGTCTTAATGGGAGCAAGTTTATTACAAGCAGCTTGAAGCTCAGCGGCTCCGGCAGCCTTGAATATAGCACCGCAAACACCACCGCCCATTTGAAGTGCAGTGTTCGCGGCATTGACAATTGCGTCAACCTTCATTTTCGTAATGTCCTGTCGAACTATTGTAAATGCATTTAAACGCATTCGAGGCACCCCGCTTTATGGATTGTATACAATACCTACATTTTCAGATGAATAGTGTATTTTGCATCTTCCGCCAAAATACTCATAATCTTGATCCTCGGCAGCATTTGTCCCATCAATAACTTCTTTTACTGCCGCCATATGCTCTTCATATAGTGTTGCATCCTCAAATCCCACCGCATGACCATGTAAAATGTAATCATAATCAGCCCTTATGGCATTCAATCTTTGTAAAGCAATATAGAAATCTTCCATTGAGGAGCAGGTGTCAAGCTGCATCCAGCAATGTCTGTTAATACTGTCCCCGGTAAAAAGTACACGATCCTCTCTATCCAGTATGCATATCCCACCTTCAGTATGTCCCGGAATACCATACACTTCAAGAGTTATCCCTCCCAGGTCAAAACTATCTCCTTCTTCTGTCGTTTTAAAAGCAGCAGCCTTTAGCTTCCTTCTCAAATTATTATACTGAGGATATCTATAGCTCTCCTGCGCAAGGTAAACATCATCAGGATGAATATACGCCTCATCAAAATATGCGTTTCCGTACACATGATCAGGATGTCCATGTGTATTGATTACCATAAGTGGGAGATCTGTTACTGTTCTTGCTACATTCTGAACATTCTCACTGCCATTCATAGTGTCAATTACAGCAGCCTTATCATTTCCTACAACAATGTAGCCTGATGCCTCGCCATTATCATTCATCAACCATATATTGTCGGATAACTGCGATACCTCAATTGTTTTGTGATTGTCCAGGTTGTCCTGATCGTCTTGATTATCTTTATTGTCCTGATTGCCTTTATTGTCCTGATAGTCTTGGTAGTCTTGATGCTGGCATGCCACCAAAAGTGTCAATGTCATACATAAGTAAATTAGTCTACCTAGTAACTTCGCTAATTTTTTCATACCCCACTCCTATTCTCCAGAAATACTTTAATATTGAACCCCCTCAAAATATTCTTATCGGGCCCTTCGGTGTATAAAAATTGGAAGAATGTCTGAAAGTACTTGATAATTTTATAGCAATATGGTTAAAAATAATTGCCTGCAATGCCTGATATCATTAGAATTCAAGTCTATTTTATAACTGCTAAAAGTTTTCCCATAGCATGAAACCCACTAAGCAGCGGGTTTTTGGACAAATTCAGCATCACTGCGTGATGCCTTTTTCACAAACCATATCACTGCGTGAAGCTTTTA
>CAZQCL010000018.1:0-21047 GCA_964592435.1 uncultured Oscillospiraceae bacterium | reverse complement strand
TTTATTAGTTGTCCTTTGTAGTGTATCTAATAAGTATACCTTTTTCAACCTCTGTCGATAACAATTTTATCACGGGTAATATCTGCCAATGTACGGCTATCCGTCTGGCGCATAATGTTCTGAAGCTCCCACAGGATTTTACGCGTATAGAGTTCTGCACCGTGTGCTCCACCGCCATATACCGATACAACATAAGGACGGCCAATAAGCGCAGCGTCCGCTCCAAGCGCAATCAGCTTGAACACATCCTCTCCGCTCCTGACAGCACCATCAACGAAAATCTTCATATCGGGCCCGACAGCCTTTCGTATATCCTCCACGACATCCGCAGGATTTACGGAATGCTCAATAACATTGCCACCGTGATTTGAAATCAATATTCCGTATGCGCCCGCCTCCGCAGCTTTTACCGCACTCCTAACGGACAACAAGCCCTTAAGGACAACAGGCACGCCTGCAAAGGCTATCAGCTCTTTGATTTCTTCCATCGTACGGTAGCATACAGTTATTTCATTAGAAGATTGATATCCAAGGCCGGGGGAATCCAGGTCAGATGCAATTCCTATAACTCCTACCTCTTTCGCCAGCTTAATCTTGCGCTCAACCTCTTCGATCTTCTCCCATGGCTTTATAGTAGGGATAGCCTCTCCGTTTACATTCCCGATTGTGGCAATTTGCCCCTCGAAGTAACCGGGATATATCATGTCACCCAGCCAAGCCATGCCTCCTGCATCGTGGCAGCCCTTAATTAACGCCTCCGCATATTTTTCGTTGTTATTAAAATAGGGGCTATCATATGTGTATGAAGTAAGCACCGCCGCAATTGGCGCGGCAAATACGGGGAGCTTAAACTCTCTTCCGAACAACTCTATTGACGTATCCGGCACATAGTCCTCATGGATGACATCCGGCAGAATCCGGATGCGTGCGAGTGCTTCATAGCTGTTTTGAAACGCTGCATTACAGCCCTTGCCGCCAAATTCAAGCGTTGTCGTTCCCCTGCCAGGGCAATTCTGCCCGTTACAAACCTTACAAACGTGGCAGGAGCCCTTCAGTATCTTTCGTGCATTGTCCAGTATCTCTGCATATTCCAGTGTTAAAGCTTTAAAGTTTTCTTGTCTTTCTGCTAACATTGTTTTTTCTCCTTTATTTGTATATAGTTTTCGTACCGTATTCCAATTGGGATTTAAAGGAATAGTGATTGACTTAAAAGCTATAGATTAAACTCCTTGCGAAGCGTTTCCGTCATCAGCTCAACCGGTGCTTCTTCACCTGTCCAAAGCGTAAAGTTCATAGCAGCCTGGTTGACAAGCATACCAAGCCCATTAATGGTCTTCGCGCCACGGTTGGCCGCTTCCTGCAGAAAAAGAGAATTCGGATCATTGAATATTACATCCGTTACTACCATATTGGCTTTAACTGTGTCGTAATTCACATTGGGCTTTTGGTCTGTGTCGGGAAACAATCCGACGGATGTTGCATTTGAGAAAATATCAGTATCAGCTGGCACCTCAAAAGGCCCTTCCCAAAAAACGAATTCCGCCTGCGCATCTGTTCGTTTGTTAATTAAATCGACAAGCTCTTCACCCTGGTCACGGACAATATTAGCTATGGTGATTTTCTTTGCCCCCGCCAATGCGCATTCAATGCTGATTGCACGAGAAGCTCCTCCTGCTCCCAGTATTGTCACGTGTTTACCCTCGATGTCTATATTTTCATTGCGCAGCGATGTTAAATATCCTTTGCCGTCTGTATTCTCTCCCCATAGCCTTCCCTCATTGTTTACGACCATATTGACGGCACCGATTATCTCCGCTGCCTCAGAGAGCTCGTCTAAATACTGTAAAACCTTTACCTTATGGGGTATGGTAAGATTAACTCCTCTCATATTAAATGCACGCACGCCGGCCATTGCCTGTGCAAGATCATTTTCCTTCACCAGTACCGTCAGATAGCGATAGTCTAAACCCTTCGCTTTGAATGCCGCTTCTTCTACAACGCCGGTGGGGTTTTCATCAATCGGACAGCCAAAGCATCCGACCAATTCCGAACGATATGATTTTGACATAAGTAAACCTCCTTCAAGTCTAGTTTATTATAATATGCTAAGTTGTTCTACGCCCTCATATGAGTGTGCTTACAATTTAGAAAATACTTCTCTGTTAATATATTCAAGGCACTTAGGGGCAACCTTTTCATAATCCTGTAGATAAAGGTCCAGCGATACCGGTCCGTCGTAACAGGTTTCTTTCAGCTTACGATAAACAGAAAGAAGGTCGATTTCCCCATCCCATGGTAATTTATGGGCGTGCTCACCCATATTCATATTATCTATATGTGAATACACAATAAAATCCTTGGATTTATCTATGGCTTTTTCCAAATCTACTTCACTAAGGTATATATGTCCCACATCAAAGTTCAATTTGAATGCCGGGCTGTTCACTTTATCAGCAACATAGAAAAAGGTTTTCAGGTTTTGAAACAGTTGATGAGGTTCAACCTCTATAGCAATCTTGACACCATTGTCCTCAGCCACATTGCAGAGCTCTTTCGTTCTTACCACCAGTTTGTCATAGAGCTCCGGATGGTCTTCCTTTTCCTTGTCAGGTACAAATGTAGACATAATCACGATATCCGTATGATATTTGTGAGCAGTTTCCAAAAGCTTTTTTTGCACTTCAAAGGTATAATCGTCTGTAACGTAGTTCTGATGACATGCAAGGGCAGTAATCGGGAATGATAACTCTTCACTGACTTCATTTACTTTATCAATCACGTAATCTTCCAAATAGTCAACCGCCAGGATAGAAGTTAATCCGCGAACCACGCTCAATTCTATCCCGCCATAGCCCATTTCCTTAAACACTTTCATTGTGCTAATCAACGAACGATTAAGCACAGGCTGATTTCTCATAGCAAGAAACATATTGTTCAATCGAGTAGACAGTCTCGACACTCCTTTCAGTTTATTATCAGTGAAAGGCTTGTCTACTGCCCCTCACAGAACCGCGCCTGCGGTTTTCCAAATTATTATATATCAGCCTTTTACAGCACCCGCAGTTAGACCCTGTATGAAGTAACGCTGTAAGTAGATGAAAATCAGCATTAATGGCAATATAATGATAACTATTGCAGCTGCAAAGGGTCCCCACTCTATTCCATACTCGCCACGGAAGTAAAGAAGTCCGACCGGAAGCGTCTGAATGTCTATGGAGGACGATGAAGCGATGCTAGCCCATATATATTCGCCCCATATATTGATGAAATTAAAAACCATTACCGTAGCTACCGCCGGACGCGCAATGGGAAGTATGATTCTTAAGAAGGTCATGAATTCTCTGGATCCGTCTACACGAGCAGCATCTAAAAGCTGTTTAGGTATTGTATCAAAAAAATTCTTAAAAATATAAATGCTAAACGGTATTTGCCAGACTACATATGGCAGAATTAACATCATAATAGTCTTGTTAAGGTTCATGCCGATTAACTGCACATACAAGGGAATAAATACTGCAACGTGTGGTATGAAATTGAATACCAGTAATACAGCGATTATCTTTTTAGCTCCGGGTATATTCATTTTTGAAAGTGCATATCCCGCCAGCGCCGAAAGTATGACCGATGCCATAACTGCCGATAGCGTGACAACTACACTGTTCAAGGCATATTTTCCTATTTTCCCGGTTACCCATGCATATGAATAATTGGACCAGCGCCAAATCTCAGGAAGACCCCATATGTTTGAATAAAATTCCTGATTGTTTTTAAAGGATACAAGAATAATAAAAACAATCGGGTAAAGAATGGTAATAGCAAGTAAAGGTGTTACTATTCTAGATACTATTACCCATAACCTATTCTTTGCATAAAGGTTTACTCCGTCTTTTATCCTTGAACCTTTTCTACTAATACTCATAATTTTCACCTCTGAAAATCAGACGTAATATTAATACAAAAATCAAAACCACGATTATTAATACAACGCACATAGCGCTGGCATAGCCAAATTTAGAATAAGTGTATGCATTCTCGATGATCCACATTGGAAGAACTACAGTCTGTCGTGCCGGTCCGCCACCGGTCAGTGAAACAACAGAGTCATATATCCGAAGACCCCCAAGCATTGTAAACATCGTAGAAAGTTCAATCTGAGGTTTAATCAGAGGAATCAGGACACGTGAAAATACCTTGCCATCACTTGCCCCGTCAAGTCTGGCTGCTTCGATAAGCTCATCCGGAATAGACTGGAGTCCGGCAAAGCATAGCACCAGTGTCAGCCCAAACTGACGCCATATAGTGACAATTACAATAACCTCTCTGACGGTTGATGTATTCGACAGCCAGGATGTGGTGAGATTCGAAAGTCCAATAGCTTTAAGTATATTATTTAACATGCCTATATCTTCTGTAAATATAAACAGGAAAAGCAAGCCTGTTATTGTCGGGGCAATCATACTTGGTGCAAACATAATAGTGCGGTACACCTGCCCTTCCATCCTGCGCATGTACATGTTCAACCAGGCCAATATAAGGCCAATAAGTACGCTGAAAATAGATGAAAAAATCGCAAAGTATACGGTATTCTTAAGTGCCAGTATGAATGTACTGTCTTTGATTATTGACTGAAAGTTGCTAAGCCCAAGAAACCGGGGAACGCCGAAACCACTCCAATCTGTCAGTGATAAAAAAAGTGTGCGGTAGAGCGGATAACCCATAAAGAGTAAATATACGGCAATAGCGGGCACTAGAAAACAGAATCCGATTATCATATATTTTTGCTCCACGGACTTCTTCTTTCCTAATTTTTTTTGTGCAGCAATATTCCCCATTTTTCACCCCTCCTCAAGATGATTTGATGCGTAATTAAATAGTCAGGCTTGCCCTTGTAAGCTGCGGCAGCAATTTGTCGTCGACTCACTACCGCAGCGGGCAATATATTATGTTGTGTCGTTAATTCGCTAATAATCTTATTCTTTCCATTTCGTTCAATGTTTCATCAATTGTCATCGTACCACTGCATGGAGCTGCAAAGATCTGCTGCTTAATAAATGTCTGCATCTCTGAGCTGGTTCTGGTGGGGTTGAGCCCAGCTATAAGGCTATCGGTATCCAATGCACTCATAATCTGGCTGAGTATCGGTGAAATGCTAGCGTAATTGTAGCTGGTAATAGCAGGTATGTTATTTGAATCAACAACAGCCTGCTGCCCTTCCTGACTCAGGACAACCTTGAAGAATTCAGCAGCAGTATTTATCTGGGCTTCAGAAACATTAGACGGGATAAAGTAAACACTTGGCTCAATGTTCTCATAGGAAGTCATTCCAGCCTTAGAGGTCGGTTTCAGGAATGATCCAATTTCGAAATCACAGGAAGCCTCATGGGTTGCAAAAGCTCCGCTGAAGTTAAATATGAACATGCAACGGCCCTGAGAGAATGCTGCGTTGGCATCATCAGCGGGGGTATTGATACCACCTTCGCCCGGATACCAGTAACCAGCATCATACCAAGCCTTAACCTGCTCAATGACTTCACGTATGACCTCGCCGGCAGGACTGCCGGGTGCTACAGATACTTCACCGCTTGCTATGCCGTAGGATGTACCAGGCCCAACCTTAGCTTCAAGCTCAGCATAGCTTATACCATATAGGCAGTCCTGCATGCTGGCTGAATTAGTGGCAAAGCCAAAAATGTCATCCTTCTTGAGCTGTGCAAAAATCTCGGTCATGTCATCCCAGGTTTCCGGAACGCTGAAGCCATATTCATCGAGCATGTCCTTGTTATAAAACACAGTGTGATAGACAGTCGAGAAGGGTATTCCGTATACTTCGCCATTTGATCCAAGACATGGCTCCATCATTGCTTCGTTGACATTATCAAAAAAACCTTTACAATTTGGCATGTCAACTAATTTTTTTGTGAAATAGCGGTCAAATTTTGTGCACTAATCCACAAACCCGTTTGGGTGGCTCTTGTGCCAATTCCACGCCGTATCTATTATTTTATACAGATCGTTATACTTCGGCTCCCACCTTAACCCATCACGAATTTTGTCAGAGGATGCCACAAGCACAGCGGGATCGCCCGGTCTTCTGGCCACTGTAGCTGCCTTGATGTTTATGCCTGTGACCTCTCTGGCCGCCTGCACAACCTCCTTCACCGAAAAGCCTTTCCCACTGCCCAGATTGTATATATTGCTGTCATTACCGGCTCTGAGACTTCTTAGTGCAAGTATGTGAGCCGCAGCCAAATCGGTAACATGGATATAGTCCCTGATACAGCTTCCATCCGGAGTATCATAATCATCACCGAATATTTGGATGCCATCTCTTTGCCCAAGTGCAGCCTGTAGTACAATAGGGATAAGATGGCTCTCAGGCCTGTGATCCTCTCCGATGATTCCGCTGATATGCGCACCTGCAGCGTTGAAATAACGCAGTGATACATGTTTTATTCCATATGCCTTATCAACCCATTTTAACGCTTTTTCAATCGATAGCTTTGTTTCTCCGTAAGGGTTTGTCGGAAGGGTTTTGTCCGTTTCCACAATAGGGTTGCTTTCCGGTTCGCCATAGGTGGCAGCTGTGGAAGAAAAAACCAATCTTTTTACGCCGTAATCCTTCATTTTCCCCAAAAGACGAAGTGTTGACACCATATTGTTATTGTAGTATTTCAAAGGATCTGCTACGCTTTCGCCCACCAAGGAATCCGCAGCAAAATGAACTACCTCATCAATATTATTTTCGCTAAACACATTATCAAGGAAGGCATCATCCCGAAGATCTCCCTTGTAGAACTTTCCGCCTTGAATTGCTCCCTTGTGACCCTTTTGCAGATTATCCACTATGACGACCTGCGCATTTTCCTCCAAAAGCTCCAATGCCGTGTGGCTTCCGATATAACCTGCGCCGCCTGTTACTAAGGTTGCCATGAACCACGCCCCCTGTCATTTTGTTATCTAAGGCTTTTGCATCTAACCTTATTATAAGAAATATGTTACATCGCAAAATGCCCTATCTACCTATATACTAACCTATCCAACTTTGAAGTAAATGTCCACATGTTAGTATAATATGTTATAATGTTGCATATGTCCGCAATGCAAGCAATATGCTTTGCCAGCGGAGTTTTAAGAAAGGTTGCATTATGCTTGAGAAAATGTATTTTGACGAGCCCCGGCATACAGATATGAACATGTACCGATGTGGTATTGAGGATTGTAAAAGCGGTCATTCCTGGGGGCCTGCCGTCAGAGATCACTATATTATACATTATGTGTTGGGCGGGAAAGGCTTCTTTACGGTTGGAGGCAACACCTATTCGCTCAGCGGAAACGATGGCTTTTTAATATGCCCCGACACCATTGTCCATTACCGGGCAGATATCACTGAGCCCTGGAGCTATGGTTGGGTAGGATTTAACGGCCTTAAGGCTGCAGCTTATTTAAAGCAGGCCGGGCTTTATGCCGGAAATCCTGTTTTTAGATATGAAAAGGACGGCTTTCTAAGGGATTGTCTAATGCGGATGATCGATACGAAGCAGCTGACAAAGGGCAAGGAAATTATGCTTCTCGGACTGCTATATGAATTTCTGTCGCAGCTGGTGGAAACAGCCGATAGCAAGCTCCTTACGAAAAACAACACTAAGGAGGCATACGTCAGGAAGGCGATGGAATATATCAGCATGAACTATTCCAGGAAAGTAACAATAGCAGAAATTGCCCGTCATATCGGCCTGGATCGCAGCTATCTATATTCCCTGTTCAAAAAGTTCATGAACGTTTCTCCGCAGGATTATCTGATCAGCTTCAGAATGGAAAAAGCCTGCGAACTGATGCAGAGCACCTCACTGAGCATCGGAAGTATCGCATGCTCAGTGGGCTATGAGGATCCTCTGCTTTTTTCAAAGGTATTCAAAAAAGTTAAGGGGCTGCCGCCCAGTGAATACAAAAAGGTTCACTTTTCAGCTAATTAACTCAACGACTTAAAATCATATGTGATAGGTATTATTGCACTACTCCTTGCTCATCTTTTCCATAGCCTTTTTGGCATATGTATTATCAACAAGATCCTCGTAAGAGGCCTCCTGCTTAAGCTCTCCTGCTGACCTCATGACCTCCTGCAGCAATCCAAGTGCTTCCTTTTTCATTATCGGGTCAACGCACCAGGCATCCTGCTCCTTGTAGCGCTTTGCCACCACTGTCAGCAGCTCCTTGTCGGAGTCGGGGAAGGAATCCTTGATTGCGTCCGCCACTTCTTCCGGTGTATGGGTGTCCACCCAGACCTGCCCACGGTAAATGGCATTGGTGAACTTCTGTATGATCTGAGGATTTTTCTTCATATAGCTTTTATTTGCATAATATGCTGTATAGGGAATTTCCCCGCTATCCTTTCCCACCGACGCAACTATGTAGCCTCTGCCTTCCCTCTCAAGTAATGAGGCCACAGGCTCGAAAAGCGTTACATAATCTCCGCTCCCTCCGGTAAAGGCACCGCCCATCAGGGCAAACTGAACACTTGTGTCTATTTCAACATCCTGCCCGGGTATTACCCTATTCTTCTTAAGCACATATTCCAGCGTCATTTCCGGGACGCCGCCCTTTCTTCCGCCAATAATAGTTTTTCCCTTAACATTGCCCCATTCAAAATCGGGCTCGGGCTCTCTTCCTACCAGAAAGGAGCCGTCCCTTTTTGTGAGCTGAGCAAATACGACCGCATAATCCTCTCTACCCTCGTTGTACACATAAATAGCAGCCTCAGGACCCGAAAATCCAATATCCGCCTGCCCGGACAGAACCGCCGTCATTACCTTGTCGGCTCCCTGCCCGTTGATCAGATCTATGGAAAGTCCCTCATCCTCGAAATATCCAAGATTGAGTGCGACATACTGGGGAGCATAAAAAATCGAATGCGTGACCTCGCTCAATTTGACCTTTATCATTTCTTTCTCCCCACATGCTGCCAAAACCATAGACAAGCTTATAAGCAGAACGACAACTATAAGCAGTTTCAATTTTCTCATTACTTTACCCCTTCCAAACTGATTTTTACCATGTCTTCTCTTGCGACATGATGCACATAAGAATCCAATTTTGACTTGTTTAGCCGGAAGTATATCTCTCATTTTTCATCAGCAGCTTTTCCAGATAAACCACCCCCTGATACATCAGCGCTGCAGCCACTGACAAAATCAATACTGTTGTCATGACAAGATCCAGTTGAAATACCTGACCGCCATATACGATAAGATAGCCCAGACCGGCTTTAGAAACCAGGAATTCACCCACAATGACGCCAACCCAGGAAAGTCCTATATTAACCTTCAAGGAATTGATAATGACCGGTACAGTGGATGGCATAACTACCTTTGTAAATACCTGAAAGCGGTTTGCACCAAAGGTCTTTACCAACTTGATTTTATCCTGATCCACCGACAAAAATCCATTCAACACCTCAAGAATGGTAACAATCAGCGATACGGTCAGAGCAATCATAATTATGGAAGCAGTCCCTGCGCCAATCCACACAATAAAAATAGGGCCAAGGGCAATTTTGGGAAGGCTGCTCAGTACAACAAGATAAGGCTCCAGTACCCTGGCTAAAAGGCTGGACCACCACAAAACAACAGCAGCAGCCGTGCCGATAATAGTACCCAGCAAAAACCCCACCACTGTTTCAAAGCATGTAACGCCCGTATGGTAAAATAGAGTCCCCTCCCTGTACAGGTTCACTATCGTTTTAGCGATTCTGGAGGGCTGGCTTGTGATAAAGGAGTCTATCAGTTTTAGCTCAGCCATGGCTTCCCATAGAACAAAAAATGCAACAAGGATGAAAATCCGGGCAAATAAAATAAATATCTTCCGTTGCCTGACCTTTCCTAAAAACTCCCTGTGCTCTTTTGAAGTGTTGTGATTTTTGTCAAACATGTACATCAAGATCCTTCCATATTTGATTGAAATAATGCCTGAATTCAGGCGCTTCTCTGGAGTTCATAGGAGTCCTGTTTTCACAGCTCAAGTTAATGTTATACACACTTTTTATCATCCCAGGCCTCTTTGTCAGCACTACCACCCTATCAGCCATGCTGATGCTCTCGGCAATATCGTGAGTTACCAATACGGCTGTCTTATTTTCTCTTTTAATTATCATGTAAATGTCCTCCGCCACCGCCAGGCGGGTCTGATAATCCAGCGAAGAGAATGCTTCATCCAGCAGTAAAATATTGGGGTTGGTGGCAAGAGTTCTTATCAGGGCTGCACGTTGTCTCATCCCTCCCGACAGCTGATTTGGATATTTGTCCTTGAATTCTGCCAGCCCATATGTGTCAAGCAGCCTTGCAACAGAGGATTTCGTCCGGGGATTCAGCGTGTGTGTGATTTCCAGCCCCAACACAACATTTTCCAGAATGGTCCTCCATTCGAACAAATAATCCCTTTGGAGCATATAGCCTACCTGATTAGATGATCCGGTAACCTGTTTTCCTTCAATGATTATCTGCCCTTCGGTTGGCAACATCAGTCCTGCCATTAAGGATAAGAGAGTAGATTTGTCGCACCCGCTCGGACCGACAATACTGACAAATTCCCCTTCCTCCACTGACAGATTGATGTTTTCAAGAGCTGCAATTTCACTATTTATAGAATGATATTTCATACTGAGATTATGTACCTGAACAACTGCACCCAACGAATCAATCCTCCGTATCTTTATACCATGCTATACTATATGAATCAGACCAGCGATTTGTTTTTGCTACAGGAAAAAATATGGCGGCATCAGTGCCATTGATTCTCAGCATATATTACCAGGCATTTCACACCGAAAATATTGCTCCCCTTGTCGAATCATATGATGGACAAGCAGTATACAAGCAGATAATATGTTTATATGATCAGGGGGATTTATGAGAACTGGACTAATACTATATAAATCAATTTCATTATTATTGATAATCATGCTGGCAACAGCCATAATGCCACAGACGGCACTGGCAGAAGCAAGCCACCAGCCCAGCTCATGGGCAGTTGAAAAAGTGGAAGCCTGCAAGATTACCGGCATAGTACCTGAAGACTTTGAGGCCAAGCCATTCACCGAGGACATCACACGCAAAGATTTTTTTGAGCTTGTTATTAACACCTGCAGCCTGTATGGAGCCCACATACCTGAGCTGCCTGCAGCTCATCCATTTGCTGATACGACAGACCCTTTCGTTGAACAGGCCTACATGCTTGGTCTGACTAATGGAACCGCAAAAGGTATATTCAGTCCCGAGCTGCCTCTCACGAGAGAAATGGCTGCGACCGTGCTCTCAAAGATTCGTATTCTTTTTGAGGAAAAGAAAGATTCCGTCTATACAACACCCGAAGGCATTATGACCTATAAATTGCCTATGGATGAGCAGCAGGCCGACTGGTTGCTCAATGAATATTCCTCTGACTCAGATCAGGTGTCCGATTGGGCAAAGATCTATATGGCAGACCTTTATTCCCTTGGGATAATCGCAGGTATCGGCAACAACAAGCTGGATCCAAGGGGAAAAATCACCCGTGAGCAGGCTGCCGTATTATCGCTGAACACGATGGCTTTCTGTGATGAAGCCTTCCTTAACGCATCAGAGGTACCCTTTGTATTTGAAAAGAAGGAGCTTCCTATAGAAGAACCATGGACTAATGAAAACGAAAGGATAACGGGAAACCGGGACAGGAGCCAGTTTGCCAGCAGAGGCGACGCAGACCGGAACATGGAGGAAATTACAATTAAGGTCTGGAACCTGTCCGAATCAGGGGAAAAAATTACAGCTACTCGGACGCTTATCGTCAATAGGAATTACGCCGAGGATGTGAAAAAAATATTCGAGGAGATCTACAAGGGGGATGAGAAGTTCCCTATTAAAGACGTTTCCTGCTATTCCTACAGAGACGGCAACTCTCAGCATTCCAACGGCACCGCCATAGACATAAACCCTACGGAAAACTATTTTATTCTGCGAAACGGTAAGATAGCAGCCGGCTCCTTCTGGAAACCCGGGAGCAACCCCTATTCGATAAAAGCTGATGGCGACGTGGTTCGAGCCTTCAACAAGTACGGCTGGAAATGGAGCCCCGATATGAACTGGTCTAACGGAAAGGATTATATGCACTTTAGTCTGCTGGGCATATAGTAATAAATTTCATGCATTTGCCGAGATGTGGCAGAACAACCATCTTGACAAGGGAATTTTTTCGTTTATAATAAATTTAATATATGATAAAAAATGTAATGCAAAGACAATGAAGGGAAGAGTAGCTCAACAGTCTGGCTCCCAGAGAGCCGGGGAAGGTGGAAGCCCGGTACAGGGGCTTTGAGTGAAGAACACCCCGGAGTCGCTGACCGAAAGAATCAAAAGCGATTTTAGTAGGCTCAGCCGCAGACGGCGCGTTAAGCCGCAAACCATAGCGTTAATGAGTGGGCTGTATTTGCAGCCTATTTGGGTGGTACCGCGGAAGCAGAGCCTTTCGTCCCAATGATAGGGACGATGTGCTCTTTTTTTATAACATCTCCCGACAGGTAATAATCAGAATGGAGGAATGTTATGAAGCGAACAAAATACTGCGGTTCATTCAACGAGAAGGACATCGGTCAGTTCGTTACTGTCACCGGCTGGGTTCAGACCAAGCGTGATATGGGCGGAGTTATTTTTGTTGATTTGCGCGACCGGGAAGGTATTCTACAGATTGTTTTCAATGCCCAAAATTTATCGACAGAGGATTTTTCATCTGCGGAGCGTCTGAAAAACGAAACTGTCATTGCAGTCAGCGGAGAAATTCGGCTGCGCGACGAGGAGACCCTTAATCCGAAGCTGAAAACCGGCACCATTGAGCTGGCTGCCAAGCAAATCGAAATCGTATCCGAGGCGGAGCCGCTCCCCTTTTCTATCGAGGAGGGTGGAAAGGTACGCGAGGATTTACGCCTCAAATATCGATATCTTGATATCCGTCGGCCGGAAATGCTTGAAAATCTTTGCTGTCGTCATCGTGTTTCCAGAGCTGTCCATGAATTTCTGGACAAGGAAGGTTTCATTGAGGTAGAAACGCCCATTCTCACAAAGAGCACGCCGGAAGGAGCCCGTGACTACCTTGTGCCCAGCCGCGTGCATCCAGGAACATTTTATGCCCTGCCGCAATCGCCTCAGATTTTCAAACAGCTTTTGATGGTAGGCGGAATCGACAAATACTATCAAGTTGCCCGCTGCTTCCGTGATGAGGACCTGCGTGCCGACCGCCAGCCTGAATTCACCCAGGTGGATTTGGAAATGTCCTTCGTGGATCAGGAAGACATACTACAGCATCTGGAGAAGCTTTTTAAGCACCTCTTCAAAACCATAAAGGGAATCGAGATAAATGAAGCCTTTCCCCGCTTGACCTGGAAGGAGGCTATGGACAAATACGGCAGCGACAAGCCGGACCTTCGATTCGATCTACCCATTATCGACGTTACAGACTTAATGCAAAACTGCGGTTTTTCAGTCTTCAGTAAAGAAATAAAAAGCGGCGGACTTATTCGCGCCATCAACGTGAGAGGCTGCGCCGACCTGACCCGAAGCACTATTGATGATCTTACGCAAAAGGCAATCTCCTTTGGCGCAAAGGGAATGGCCTGGATCGCTATCAGGGAGGATGGAGAGCCCTATTCAGTCCTGACAAAATACTTTACCGACAAGGAAATGGATAATTTATTACAGGCTGTAGATGGTAAGCCCGGCGATTTTATTCTGTTCAGTGCCGACAAGTACAGCACCGTATGCCGCACCTTGGGCGGGCTGCGTTTATATCTGGCGGATTTACTGAAGCTTCGCTGCGGAGACGATTACAAGCTATTGTTCGTCACCGGCTTCCCACAATTTGAATATTCCGAGGAGGAAAAACGTTATATTGCTACGCATCACCCCTTCACGATGCCCTACCCGGAGGACATCCCCTATCTTACCAGCGATCCGGCAAGAGTCCGCTCACAGGCCTATGATCTGGTGCTCAATGGCGTTGAACTTGGCAGCGGCAGCATTCGTATTCATAAAAGAGAAATTCAGCAAAAAATGTTTGAGGCACTGGGCTTTACCCCCGATGAAGCAAAGGAACGCTTCGGCTTCATGATTGATGCATTCCAGTACGGGACACCACCTCACGGCGGCTTTGCCTTTGGCCTTGATCGTCTTGTTATGCTGATGACCGGTGCGGAGTCCTTACGTGATATTATTGCCTTCCCGAAAATGAAGGACGGTTCCTGCGTCATGACTGATGCTCCCGGTGCAGTTGATCAGTCTCAGCTCGAAATACTGGGCCTAAATATGGCACAAGGTGGAGCGGGCACAATACAAAGTTCAAAAAACAAATCTCTCCCCTCTATTAACATGGACAACCTGGCCTCCCATTCAATGCTTTATTTGAATGATAACGAAAAGGCCTCTATGGAGAGTGAAATGCAGAATATTATCTCTTTTGCCGGGCAGCTGAGCCAGGCGGATACCACCGATATTCCTGCCGGCACTCATGTAGTGAAGAAGGAAAATGTTTTCAGGCCGGACATTCCCAAAGTGACCTTTACTCGGGAACAGCTCTTGGAAAATACGCCCCAAAAGCAGGACGGATATATTTTCGTGCCGCAGATTGTAGAATAGGAAAGGAGGCGCGCAAATGACTATCGATAAGACAAAAGGAAGAACAGCTGAAAATGCTGTGGAAAAGAACTTTGAAAAGGCTGTACA
Organism: uncultured Oscillospiraceae bacterium; assembly: GCA_964592435.1. Classification (GTDB taxonomy): domain Bacteria; phylum Bacillota; class Clostridia; order Acetivibrionales; family DTU013; genus JAAYBT01. The sequence continues at coordinate 6,309 of CAZQCL010000018.1, read as the reverse complement.
ATATACTGCCGTAGAGACAACGGAATCCATTACTGAAATGACAGTTTCTCAATTATCTCAGCTTTTACAGGAAAAATCGATTTCCTCCGCTGAGCTGCTTGAAGCATATCTTAAACAGATTTCATTAAAAGAACCTGATATACAGGCTTATATTACTATTACCGCCGATTTGGCTCGGAAGCAGGCTGACAGGGTGGATAAGCTGCGTGTCACAGGGCAGCAATTACCTGCGCTGTCAGGCATTCCTGCAGGAATAAAGGATAACATCTGCACAAGCGGTATTACCACCACCTGTGCATCAAAAATGCTGGAAAGCTTCGTTCCTCCTTATAATGCCACAGTTATGGAAAAGCTGGCGGCACAGCAGGTAATAATTATGGGAAAAATGAACATGGACGAATTTGCCATGGGATCCACTACAGAGAATTCCTATTTTAAGAAGACCCGGAATCCCAAAAATTTAGGTTGTGTACCGGGAGGAAGCTCAGGAGGCTCCTCTGCCGCTGTAGCGGCAAATGAGGCAGCCTTTACGCTGGGTACTGATACAGGCGGTTCGGTTCGCCAGCCGGCCTCGTTTTGCGGTGTTGTTGGAATGAAACCGACCTATGGGGCGGTTTCCCGTTACGGCTTAGTCGCCTTCGCCTCCTCCCTCGATCAAATCGGTCCCTTGACAAAGGATGTTCGTGATTCTGCACTGGTGCTTAATGCACTTATTGGACAGGATCCCCTTGATTCCACATCTGTTGCACATCCTGATAGCGATTTTACTTCAGGCATTGAGGGTGGAGTAAACGGCCTGCGAATAGCGCTGCCAAAGGAATACTTTACCGAAAAAGTATCCGCTGATATCAGGAAGGCAGTACTGGATGCGGCCAAGCTATATGAAGAGCTTGGCGCACATGTGGATGAGGTTTCTCTTCCTAATCTGCGGTACGCGCTGCCTGTCTATTGTGTCATCTCCAGTGCGGAGGCCTCCTCCAATCTGGCTCGATTTGACGGTGTAAAATATGGCTATTGCGCACAGGGCTATGAAGATATCGACCAGCTCTACAAAAAGACCAGAAGCGAAGGCTTCGGCAGGGAAGTAAAGCGTCGTATCATGCTTGGGAACTTTGTACTCAGCGCAGAACACTACGATGCGTATTATAAGAAGGCCTTACAGGTCCGTACACTAATCACAAAGGACCTGAATGCAATTTTTGACCGTTTTGACATTATTCTATCACCTGTATCACAAACGACGGCATACAAGCTGAGAGAAAAGGCCGGAAAGCCACTTGAGGCTTATCAGGATAACATTTTTACCGTCCCGGCTAATATAGCAGGTCTTCCATCTCTGTCCACACCCTGCGGTAAGGATTCACAAGGGCTGCCCATTGGAATGCAGCTTATCGGCAAGGCATTTAGTGAGGCAACCTTGTATCGTGCGGCATATGCATATGAACAGAGCATGAAGGGGGGAAAATCATAATGGCATCAATAGCAAATTATGAAATGGTCATTGGCCTTGAGGTACATGTAGAGCTAAAAACAGCCACCAAGCTTTTCTGCAATTGTCCGACTGAATTCGGCGCCGAGCCCAATACTCAATGCTGCCCGGTGTGCTTGGGCATGCCCGGCACGCTCCCTGTGCTCAATGAGCAGGCAGTCAATTATGCCATTATGGCAGGCTTGGCTACCAACTGTCAAATTACATCTTTTTCAATAGAAGACCGGAAAAATTACTTTTATCCCGATTTACCAAAGGCATATCAGATTTCGCAATTTGAGCTGCCCCTTTGTCAGAATGGTTATATCGATATTGAAACTGAAAAGGGCGATGCAAAACGCATTGGTATTAACCGTATTCACATTGAGGAGGATGCGGGCAAGCTGATACATGAGGATGGAAAGGGCACCTTCATTGACTGCAACCGGGGCGGTGTCCCCTTGATCGAGATAGTTTCGGAGCCGGATATCCGCTCGGCAGAGGAAGCTAACGCATATCTGCAAAAGCTTCGGGCTATTATTCTCTATACCGGCGTCTCCGACTGCAAAATGAACGAGGGCTCCATGCGCTGTGACGTGAATCTCTCCGTGCGCAAAAGGGGCGAGACGGTTCTGGGAACACGCACAGAAATGAAAAATCTCAATAGCTTTCAATTCATTATGAAGGCCATTGAATATGAATTTAAGCGTCAGGTGGAGGCTGTGGAGGCCGGTGAAGCCATTGTGCAGGAAACCAGGCGCTTTGACCAGCAGTCAGGAAAGACTTTCTCCATGCGCAGCAAGGGAGACGCGGATGATTATCGCTATTTCCCTGACCCAGACCTGGCACCCATCCGTATTTCAGCGGAAAGGCTTAAGGATCTGAGTAGCAAAATTCCCGTACTTCCGGATCAGCGTAAGCAGGAGTATGTTAAGCAATATGAAATGACGCCCTATGCAGCCGAGCAGATAACGATGCAAAAGGAGATCTCCGATTACTTTGAGGCCGTTGTGGAAAACACTGATTACCCAGTGCTTGCGGCAAACCTTATCCAAACGGAGGTTATGCGTCTGCTAACCCAGGATGAGGTTAACATCCCCATTTCAGCAGCAAATTTTGCAAGGCTTGTCCAATTGACAGGCGACGGGAAGGTAAACAGCAGCACAAGTAAAAAGGTACTTAACATGCTATGGGAAAAGGATCAGGATCCGGTTGAGCTGGTTCAAAAAGAGGGACTGGAACAAATTAATGATAAAGGGGCGCTCAGGGAGATCGCCGCTCAGGTTATCAATGAGCAACCCAAGCTGACGGCGGACTACAGGAAGGGCAAAATCGCTGTGCTTCAGGCATTGGTGGGTCAGACCATGAAAAAGACCTCAGGCAGAGCCAACCCTGTCATTATTAAGGAAGTTATGATAGAAATGCTGGAGGAATAAAGGGCGCATAATTAATTCGGCTGGTCAAGTACCGGCAGCACTATTTATTCCGGTGTTGCCGTTAACTGCATAGACACTAATCGAACTCAAGGAAGAGAGGATGCATAAAGTCGTTATTTAATAGGTAAACTTTTAGACAATGAAGGATGAGCCGGTGGATGCTCAATTTGTTTGCGAGCTCCAAAAACAGCAATTCAGGAGATGCAACCCATTTGCCATTTCGTCTTGTTATCGCCCCAGCTGGAAGGGCGAGCTCACATGAGTGGGCTCGCTTACCGTTTTTGCGAATTCGTGCATTGTGCTCAGACACAGTGATATCAGCCGAGTTGGCAACTGTAGCTTCGGACCCAACAATCTCGTTTATATACGGAATATTCCACCATCTGGCAGCTGAAAAGTGGCTCAAGTATTCTTTCATAAAATAACTCAACTTTTTGCGCAAAATACAGGTAAATTTCTTTCCGAAGCGCTTCTGCATGGAACTATTTTGTTTATTATGCCACAATCTGGTATAAATGTCGAGTCTTTAAACCGAATTCTCCACGATAGGGTATTTTATTAGCGTAAAGAGAACAGCCTCACCACCAAGAAGCTTGATTGCTTTTACAAGGTTCTGCCTACTTTCCATTTTTCTGCGGCTTTTACTGAAGAACTCTCCGGCTTTGATACAAGCTTTTTACCTGCTGCATATTCATATGGCTTGCAACCACCGCTTAATAAGTGAACCTCTGACTGTAATCTATATCCCATATAGACTTACAAAGCGTTGAACTGAGTTTTTATAACATGACAGCATTTTATTATATTTTCTTAAATCATACATTATATTAATAAAATTATAACGCTTTGTGCAAAGGTCATTGCCTATCGAAGTCGTCAACGGCGGCCTGAAGGACCTTTGCTGCTACAGAGCCGGCAACTCTGCTCCCCGAGCCGCCATTCTCGATTACTACGACAAAGGCAAAAGGAAAATCGTCTCTATCCAAATATCCGGCAAACCAGGAATGAGGCCTGAGTCCGCCGCCAACCTCCGCGGTGCCGGATTTGGCACACAGCTCAAGCCCCTTGAAATTCTCTTCCCCATAAGCGCTGACAACATTGTTTCTCATCATTCTTCCAAGCTTCTCAGCTGTTTTTGAGGATAGTATCCTTTTCCTTTCCGGCATGAGGTTGGTAACCTTTGAGAAAACCCCTCTGTCAAGGATTATTCCCGGCGTTACGCGCAGGCCATCGTTTGCGATTGCCCCCATATAGGTCATAAAATTCAAGGGATTTGCTGTGACAGTGTATTGGCCGATACCTGCCCAGGCAAGATCCGCCCCCTGTGCATCAGCCACATCAGCAACACCCGTGGCCGTTCTGATACCATTGACCTCAAGAGCAGAATTGAATCCGACCAGATCGGCATATTTCTGCAAGGTTTCTGCTCCAAGCTCAGAAGCGATTTCCCCGAAAGCTATATTGCATGAATCGGCAAGAGCCTTCTCCAATGTAACCTCTCCGTGGGCCGATGGGCAGGTCACAAGCACTCCGTTCATATTTAGCTTGCCATCGCATTGATAAACCCTATCCTCAATATCCTCTATTTGATCGATAGCCGCAGCAGCTGTCACCAGCTTAAACACCGAACCGGGGGTGTATACGGACGAAAAGAGGCGGTTTATATACACTCCTTTATACTTTTCGGGATTGCCCTTCACGTCAGGGGGATTTTGCGGGTCAAAGGAGGGTGCGCTTACCATGCACAGGATTTCTCCTGTCTTATAATTATATACGCCCACCGCCCCGTTGCGGCCTTTGAGCGCCTTGTAAGCTGCTGCACACAAGTCTGCATCCAGTGCGAGGCTAATGCTGCCACCGCTGCGATAGGTTCCATTGACAAAATCCCATCCGCTGAGCTTATCCCTAAAGGCCAGCATTGCACCGGTGGACACATTGTTGCCCAGGTCGCCCGTAGCATGCATGACAGCAGTACGTATTGTTTTGTCCTTGTGGAATTTTGCCGAGCCGTCAGTCGTATTTAAAAGTATATTGTCGTAACGGTCATAAATCGTTCCCGGCGAAATAGGCTTCCCGTTTGCATAAAGGTGCTTATTTGCCGGATAACTCACCCACTGATGAGCTTTGGTAAAATATCTGGTCATAAAGACCGATAATCCAAAAACCAGCAGAATTATTAGAACCAGCAGCACAGCGGCACGCCTTAAAAGTATTTTCATCCGCCAGCTCCTTTCCCGTCAGCAGCCTTGATAAATGCAAGAAGTCCCCAGGATGCAATCATGGAAGAACCACCATTTGATACAAAGGGAATCGTTACTCCCGTCAGCGGCAGAATATCCATAGAGCCCAAAACATTCAACCCCATCTGTATTAAGTAAACAGAAGCGGCGCCACAGGCCGCGATTGCATAAAAAGAGGATCTGCAGCTTTTGGTAAGAACCACTGCATAAACCCCGAAGAAAACTATAATCAAAACCGCTATGAGTGCTACAATAAGTCCCCATTCCTCACTTAACACTCCGAATACCAGATCTGTATCCGCCGCGGCAACATTTACAAGATACCCATTCCCACCGCCTACACCTAACAGGCCGCCACTTGCGGTATATATCATCGTCCGCGTCTGTTGGTATCCTGCATCATTGACAAACTCCCAAGCATTCCCCCATGTAGCAAACCGTGTGGCAATATATGGCATGAAAACTATCGCAGCTATGGCGCCGAGTACCGCTCCGGACGATATCAACGCTAAGGTCCTAATGTCTCCCGAGCGCATAAATGCAATCACAATAAATGTGCCGAAGAAAACTACCGCAGTACCCAGATCCCTTATTAATACCAAGGCACAGATACATGCTCCGGAAAACCCAATAAAAGCAGTCATGTTTTGTTTAGTAAGAAGTCTGTCCAATGTGGCAGTGCCGGCTAAAACAAAAGCAACCTTAACAAACTCCAGTGGCTGAAAGGTTATAAAGCCCAGGTTGATCCAGTTTTTCGCACCGTAGCGGGTCTCGCCTATTGCCAGATTTAATACTAAGAGCAGAAGGGCACATGCCGCAAGGATATATTTCAGCTTACGCGCCCGCGCCAGATCATGCATAATAATCCCCAGAGCAGTGTATACAGCCATGCCCGAAACTATTGCTATAAGCTGTTTATACAATGAATCAGGATTCGCAGCAGCAACAATGATAAGATTAATGCCGCAAAGAAAATAGCCCAGCAGCTCCAGCTCAAAGCTTTTCCTGCTAAAGCGCCTCATGATGAAATAATAAAGCAGCTCTATAAAAATAAAAGAGATAAAGGTAATCGGAAGCGCAGGATTTTTATAACTGCCCATAGAAATCCAGATCTGAAGTCCTCCGAGGATTTGCGTAAGGATAACCATCCACAAAGTAACTCCTG
>CAZQCL010000017.1:0-21330 GCA_964592435.1 uncultured Oscillospiraceae bacterium | reverse complement strand
TAACCTCACGTGTGAGTTGTCCTGTGAGGTTATTATATCATGAAATTACATTGCCGATAGATTTCATGATATAATTGCGCATCGCCGTTTTGCCGGCATTGACGCAAAGGCAAAAATCTCGGCGGTGCATAAATTCCGCCGGAGGCATATAATAACCTCACGTGTGAGTTGTCCTGTGAGGTTATTATATCATGAAATTACATTGCCCGGTTGTTTATTATCGCGTAATTAAGTATAATATGTAACTATGAAAATGAAAATATTGCTGGTTTCCGATAAGGAAGAACCATATATTTGGGATTATTTTGATCGTGAACGCTTCAAGGACGTTGAGCTGGTTTTGTCCTGCGGTGATTTGAAAGCTGAGTATCTCTCCTTTCTGGTTACAATGATCCACGTCCCACTTATTTATGTACCCGGCAATCACAACAAAAGGTTTATCGATTATCCGCCTGAAGGGTGTGTTTCAGCAGATGATACAATAATTACCCATAAAGGCATCAGAATTCTCGGGCTCGGCGGCAGTATGAATTATAGCAACCAACCCTTTCAGTATACAGACAAAGAGATGGAAAAAAGAATACGGAAGCTTAAGCGCAATATCCGCAAAAATAACGGGTTTGACATTCTCCTCACCCATGCACCAGCCTTGGGGCTCGGGGACGGAGAAGACCTTGCCCACCGTGGTTTTAAAAGCTTTGTTGATTTACTGGACAACCATTCGCCCAGGTATTTCTTTCATGGGCATCAGCATATGAATTACGGGCTTCAGCCAAGAATCATACAGTACAAAAACACAACCATCGTCAACGCATATGGTTACCATATAATAGATTGTGAATTTTGATCTATATGAGGCAATTGGCTGTCAATAGCATTTACAAACCAATCCATACCAATAATCTGATCACGAGTAGCAAACTCGCCTTTTTTCACCATCAACCTGCCGTCCTGACTATAAATCGGTCCTGTAAAGGGCGAAAAGGTTCCGTTAATGATCATGCTTTTTAGAAAATCCAGCAGCTTTTGTGTCTCCATGGGAACTAATCTCCTTGAATAGAAGAAATCCACTATCCCGGAGTCCATCCCCCACCAGAAGTTTATCATCCTCTGCCCCGGATTAAAAGACCGGCGTGGCGCGTTCATCAGGTTCCGAAGGATTTTCTCGTAAAATATGCCCCAGTTCCAGACCGGCGCTGCAATATATTCACCCGCGCTTCCACGTTCATCGTCGATGCTGCTGAGAGTGTATACTCCGTATTCGCTTGAAACCTCTCTGTTTAGCAGCGTGTCGTGATGTGAGATTATGTCTGCCCCCTGTCCGGCCAGAGCCTCCCTCGCCCTATTTGCCTGCTGTACACTATCCCAGCAGTTAAGCCATTCCACCTTTACAGTCGCATCCGGATTGACCATTCTGACCCCAAGAGCAAAGGAATTAATGCCATTAATTACACCAGGGATAGGATAGGTGCCAACATATCCAAGTACATTGGATTTTGTGACCGCTCCGGCAGCAATGCCTGCCAAAAACCTTGGCTCATATATCCTGCCGTAATATGTATCCACATGCTTAAATGAGTGAGTCTCAGAGCAATTCAAAAATTTCGTCTCCGGGAACTCCAGAGCAGCCTTCAACGTCGCATTGATGAAGGCAGGTGTGGTCGCGAACACAACGTCGTTTCCCTCCTTAGCAAGCTTTTTCAAAGTATCGTAAGCCTCCAATGTCTCCGGTACATTATCCATAAAGGATGTATTTATGGTTTCACCGAACACCTTGCTTACATGAACCCTGCCCATCTCCTGAGAATATGTCCAGCTGGATGTGTCCACATCCTTCGCATATACAAAGGCAACCTTGATTGGCTTCCTGGGTCTGACGAAGGTTGTAAGGGTAGTAATAAGATTCTCACCGGTATCGATGGGACCGGTTTGAATTTGTGTCCTTTCGTTGCTGCTCATTTGCTCCAGCTCAATAATAAACCCACTGAGTCTGGACATTAATGACTGCTCATCTATGCTGCCGGGCATGCCATAAACGGTAATGTATTGGAGAAACGCATCCCCTGTAGTTATGGGTAGCTTCTGTCCGCCAAGCTCCAGATACACCTTCCGGAAAGGCAGGTATACCGAATTCGTAAAATATTTATATTTATTTGTGTCCATTAGGTTGTTGCCCGGGATGAAATTATCAAGATATCCGGAAAGGATATTAAATGAATTTCTTTTTGTAAACCAAATCACGTTAATTTCGGTTTTTTTATAGAAATCCAGGAATTCATAATATATAGAAATATTGATGTCGCTCTCATCTCTCTTTGGAACCATTCTGGACACCCTGCCTGGAATAGAATATGCATCATAGAATTTGAGCACGCTGACTCTCTTGTTTCCCTCAACTACATAAAACCAGTTCAGGTATTCATAGACCTTTATGGGGTCACGTATCCCTTCATCGAGATGTGCCCGGCAAAGGTTTTTCCACTTTTGCGCAAATTCGCTCCTGGTAGAAAGCAGCGGCATGTAGTTGCTCGCGAAGGCTCTGCTTCTACCATATGTATAGGTTCCTACAATTTTTTTAAGAGGCAGATCGACAATGCCAAGATCTGTTTCGTAAACAATCTCAATATTTTTCAAGACACCGTCTAAAAAAGTCAAATACCCTGTCTGACCCTTTGATATATTTCTGGAGTACTCCTTCAATCCCAGCTTACGAGCTGCAATGTAAAGCGAATCGTTATCTATTTGTTCCATAATAACACCCCTAATATGCAGATTATTGTATCATTTTGTCGATTCCTCTAAACCTGTTCACAATGTTCTGAAGTATACTGATACGCTCAAAGTATTCGGTTTTATAAGTTACTTCCTTCTCCCTCGGAACGGAAATAATGCCCAGCGTATTATATCCGCCCGGGAAGCATCTATACTCGACCGTTCTTTCTTCGCCGTCCCATCCGAGGACACGGATCCATGTGTAGCATGGGAAATCCTGCAGGGCTTCACTTACGCCCTCATCTGTCTGGATATCATTTTTATTTATGCTCAGAATAATATCTCCCCGCTCCAGCCCCATAAGCTCCGCATGGCTCCCGGGGAGCACATCCATTATCCGCAAGCCTCTTTTTACTGCACTGTAAATAGGCTTGCCTATCTTTTCAGAATAGCGGGAATAGAAATAAATTCCCTCATGCCCGAGCAGACAAAATACAACGCCGATATATCTCATCCAAATAGTATCTACTGAAGCAAATGCAATCATTAACAATACAATACTATATCCAAGCGTCATCCTGGCAGTCTGGATCGACTTCCTTTCAGGATGCTTTGTTATGGTAATATCTGTATGGCATAATACAGCTACAAAGCAATCCAATCCTAAAGCCAGTACTCCGCCCTGTAATGAGGGCGATTTGAAAAACATAGGCAATCCATCAACAAAATCCAGCGGAATAATACCCGGCTGCATGAGATAGGTGAAAAAGACAATAGGGATCATCCAGAATCTTCTAATCAAAAAGGCTCCTGCTATTTCATCCCTGTGCTTTATAAACACAGGTACGCAGCCGCCCTTTTTATTAAACCAAATCAGAAAGCTCTCCGCCACTTGAAGAACACCAACAAAGCAAAGCAGAGACGAAATACTGACTTGTGGCACCCCGAATATTAGACTAATCGTCGCCAAAATCCCTGCAGCATATGAAATACACACAAGCCTCAGATCAATAATAAGCAGCAGGCACATAATATAAAGCAGATATCTTATCGTCTCAGCCTCAATGGTAACTCCTGCCGCAACGGTTAAAAAGCTTGCCGCAAAACCGGCTACCAGCCCCGAGAGAATAATCTGTTCTGTTATCTCTCTGGCACTTTTTTCTGGTTTTCCGTAGACAGCGCTCTGCAACTGCGAATATTTTTGATACTGAGCCCTTATATACATAATTACTAAAACATATAAAAATAAGAATAAAAAGTTCACGAATAATGCATCCAGCATTTCCGCGGCTATTGCACCTGCCATCTGCAGCATGGATAATCAACTCCTACCCTTATTCACTGAGCATTGAATCCAGGCGCTTACGAACCTCCCTGAGAAATCCTTCGGTATTCACGACAGTTTTTCCCTTAGCTTCGGACAGGGCAGCCAGATCCTTTGTCATAACTCCCTGTTCAATTGTCCTGATGGAGGCCTTCTCCAATGTATCGGCAAAATCTATCAATGCAGCATTTCCATCCATCTCTCCTCTTTTCGCCAGTGCCCCTGTCCAGGCAAAGATTGTGGCCATGGAATTTGTTGAGGTTTCTTCGCCATTTAGGTGCTTGTAATAATGCCTTGTAACAGTTCCGTGGGCAGCCTCATACTCATAATTACCTTCCGGTGACACTAAAACGGAGGTCATCATTGCAAGACTTCCGAATGCCGTTGCAATCATATCGGACATGACATCACCGTCATAATTCTTGCATGCCCACACCATGCCGCCTTCTGAACGGATTACCCTGGCAACGGCATCATCGATAAGTGTATAAAAGTACTCTATTCCGGCCTGTTCAAACTTCTCCTTATAGTCCCGATCATATATTTCCTGAAAAATGTCCTTAAAGGTATGGTCGTATTTCTTTGAAATCGTATCCTTTGTGGAAAACCACAGATCCTGCTTCACATCCAGCGCATAATTAAAACAGGATTTGGCAAAGCTTTTTATTGAGCTATCCGTATTGTGCATTCCCATGAGTACCCCTGGGCCTTCAAAATCAAATATTGTTTGCTTTACCTGCTTTCCGTCCTTCCCCGTAAAAACGAGCTCTGCCTTGCCCGGCTCCTCTACACGGTATTCAACATTCTTGTAAATATCACCATAGGCATGCCTTGCTATTGCAATAGGCTTCTTCCATGTAGTCACAGAGGGCTTAATGCTGCTTATAACAATAGGAGCTCTAAAGACCGTTCCGTCCAAAATCGCCCTGATGGTACCATTTGGGCTCTTCCACATTTGCTTTAGCCCATATTCCTCAACCCTCTGAGCATTTGGAGTGATGGTTGCGCATTTTACAGCCACACCATACTCCTTTGTAGCAGCCGCAGCCTCCAATGTGACCTGATCCTCGGTATCGTCCCTGTTTTTAAGACCCAGGTCATAGTATTCCGTATTCAGCTCCAGATAAGGTTCAAGCAATATATCCTTGATAAGCTTCCATATAATCCTGGTCATCTCGTCGCCGTCCATCTCAACAACGGGCGTATTCATCTTTATTTTTCTGTCCATTCTTCTCTCCTCATTGCTTTTCCCAGCCTCTGCTTCTTCGCCGGTTTCATTATTGCTTCATTATTATTTTCTTTACAGCCATAACAATTGGTACAGTAATAACAACCGCAACAATTGCTTCTATAATGCCGTTTGTAACGGCAATTCCAAATATGGCACCTGCCGCGGCGCTCCGTTCAATGCCCATCTTCTCGGCATACTCGGCAGCATAAATAATATAAATCATCCCCAAAACGCCAACTGTATTTGTAAGTGAGCCTACAGCCGCACCTATACCCGTTTTTGCAATTTCATTCCTCACAAAAGGAGCTCGGTAGCTGTAATAGGTCGTAATTCCGATCAACATCCGCGGAAGTACGGATACCAGAGGATTAATAAATGCAAACCACAGTACCGATGTAGGGTTCGTAATATTTTGGATGATACTGAATATACCAAAAATCAGCCCAATAGCGGCGCCCACAATAGGTCCCTCCAGTATGGCACCAATGATAACCGGTATCTGCATGACAGTCGCTTTCGCCATAGGAAGCGGTATGAACCCAAATCCACTGGCTCCCAGTACAATCGATATTGCAGACAGCATACCAATCACAGCAATCTGCCTTGTTCCAAACTTTCTCTTTCTAACAACCTTATCCAATACAATCAACCTCCCGCTCTTATTCCCATAGGGATATAAGTCGTAAAAAATTATTATTTTTGTGTACGGTTTTACGAAGAATACCGACTTTTTTATGCTACCATAAATTATTCTTGAATACCAGTACCTTCAAAAAATACTTTAGCAGCAAATCCATGCCATGTAATAGAATTACTTTTTAGATTGGGTCTCTCTGGTTCTTACCCTTTGGTAATAATAGAGAGTAATCAATTTGTCAAGCTCTTGACTTTTTTCCTGAACCGTGCTACTTGTGAAGCTATCAGATTCAATCAGTCTATGCAGCTCATTTCGCAATTTATTGATATCTTCTTTACAACATCTACGCATCTTGCTTTCCAAGGCTACCACCCCCTCCGGCAGCTCAGAAGGCTGCCTATTGACTTGATCTTAAACACCCGGGATAAGCCTGAAACCAAACACCTTTTTATGAAATTTCTATTATTACCACTAATAAAAGTATTATACAACATTAATTTCAAAATTTCAACATAATATTCCTCTTTTTTCATATCCCCATTATCACCTCAACCCTATGCGGTCCTTGCTCGCCAAGGCTGATATAGCCATCCTGACATGGTTTACCATCTACAGTAATACTGGAAACTCCGCTGGACAGCCTGTCTGGATTTTTTATTTCTATACGATAGGCGGATTCCCCGGTTTTGTATTCTATCTCAAATCTGCTCCAGCTTTTAGGTATACATGGATTGATATACAGCTTATTTCCTTTCTTTACAAAACCCATAAGATACTCCAGTCCGACCTTATAGAGCCAACCTGCCGCACCGGTATACCAGGTCCAGCCGCCTCGTCCCATATGGGGATGTACCGCATATACATCCGCTGCTATGGCGTAGGGCTCTGTCTTGTACCTGGAATACTCCATATCTGTCCTGGTATGGTTAATTGGATTAAGCATATGAAACAACTCACATGCCTTATCCCCCATGCCAAGCATCGCGAATGCCAGAACCACCCAAGTGGCCGCATGGGTGTATTGCCCGCCATTTTCCCTGATTCCGGGCACATAGCCTTTGATGTATCCGGGATGGAGATCCCCCTTGTCAAAAGGAGGTGTCAGTAGCTTTATAATGCCCTCATTGCTATCCACCAGATACTTTTGCACGGCCGTCATTGCTTCATGCATACGCTGAGGCTTTGCAGCGCCGGAAATAACCGACCAGGACTGGGAAATTGAATCGATCATGCATTCTGAATTAAGCACTGAGCCAAGCGGTGTGCCATCATCGAAATATGCCCTCATGTACCAGCTGCCGTCCCATGCTTCCTTCTCTATACTCTCTGTCAATTTCTCCGATGCATCACGGTATTTCTCTGCTCTATCCGCATCCTTCATCATGTTGCAGATCGGAATGAACTTTTTGAGTATGGATACCAAAAACCATCCAAGCCAGACGCTTTCACCCATGCCCTTATTGCCGACAGTATTCATTCCGTCGTTCCAGTCACCGCTTCCCATAAGAGGCAAGCCATGAGGACCTGTTTTTAGTGATCTGTCGATAGCCAAGGTGCAGTGTTCGTATAGGCTGGCAGATATATCGGTAGCTATTGGTTCTTCATATTTCTCATCCTCACCCTCCTCTAGAATGTTACCCATAAGGAAGGGAACCTCTTCAGATAAAATAGATTTATCATCTGTTTTTTCAACATACTCACCGGTCACAAAAGCAAGCCAGAGAAGATCATCCGAATACCTTGTTCGGATACCTTTGCCCCTCTGCTCATGCCACCAGTGCTGCACATCACCCTCTATAAACTGGCGGGATGCATGAAGCAATACCTGCTTCCTGGTCATTTCAGGCCATGTGTTCAGAAGGGACATGCTATCCTGGAGCTGATCTCTGAAGCCATACGCGCCGCCTGCCTGGTAGTAGCCGGATCTTGCCCACATTCTGCAAGCTACCGTCTGATACATAAGCCATCCGTTCATCATCACGTCAAAGGAATCATCCGGCGTATGTATCTGTATGGATCCCAGCTTATTGCGCCAATAGCTTTTAACCCTGTCCAGTTCGTCGGCTGCCCTTTGCGGATCAGTGAAGCTTCTAACAAGCTCTGACGCTTGCTGTGTGTTCTGTGTACTGCCAAGCAAAAAAACTATTTTTACTTCTTTCTCCGGCTCGATATCAAATTTCCCCATAACTGACATGCAGGGATCAAGTCCGCCTCCTGCCAGATTAGGCAGACTATCTCCGATTAATCCGAAGGGTGTTGAAAGGCTCCCGTCCCGGCCAATAAATGAGGTCCTGTCACAGCAAAATGAAGAATCCCTTAGATTTGTTGCCAAAAAGGCAATCCGTCCTCTGAACTCCTGTATGAATTTATTTTCGGCAAACACGATTTCATTCTCATCCCGCCATGTCATAATATAGGGAGAAGTCCCATCCTCATTCACTCCCAGCACCGGCCTTACGTAGTATGTGATTGCCAGGCTTCTTTTTCTCCCTGTATTATTCACAATAGAAATCAAACAGATTTTCGCAGGCTGCTCCATTGCAACAAACATGGTTAAAGTCTGCTTCAGTCCAAAGCTGTTATGTTCAAAAATGCTGTACCCATGCCCGTGTCTAACCGTATAGGGTTCATTATCGCCTGCCGGCATTGGTGTCAGGCTCCAGTGGCATCCCCGCTGTGTATCCACAATATATAGAACTTCTCCCTGACGATCTGTTACAGGATCATTTGCCCAGGGCGTTAGCTTAAATTCACGGCTATTCTCAGCCCAGGTGTAGCCTCCGCCGATCTCTGTAACTAGAAATCCAAATCTCTTATTGGCGATTATGTTTGACCAGGGCGTCGGTGTATGATGGCCTTTCTCAATACGAGTCACATACTCTCTTCCATCTTCCGAAAACCCTCCTATGCCGTTGAAGAATAGCAGCTCTCTTTCATGTTCCGGCTGATGCGCTTCAATCGAGGGCTCTGTTTTCTGCCTGCTGTGTTTAGTCGCTTCCACAGCTGTTTGTGTAGGTGACCTCAGCTGCCTGACTATGCTCTTCAATGCATCAACGCTGTCCTTTACAACAATCCTTGCCGCCGTATAGAATAGTGCTATCTGCGTCGAATCCATTTCCGCCGAATTTATGATAAACACCCCGGCATACTTATTTACAAGCTCCCTTGCATGGCTTGCGGAAACGGCATTTCTGATCTGATCGCTCAGGGGCTGTGAGTAGCCCTCCTTTTTATTCAGCAATATTACCAGATCTATTCTCAGCCCTTTCAACTGCCAATACTCATGTCCCTTTATAGCCCATTGCACCATATCTATATCTTCAATATCATTGACCTCAACGAGTATAACAGGCAGATCCCCCGATATGCCGAAAGTCCAAAGATCATGCTGGGTGCAGGTGTTATCACTTATATATCGAGCATATTCCCTCTTAAAATTGTTATTGTATAAAATTAGGGGTATAAGCTCCAGATAGAATTCTACCTCGCTGCTTTCCAATCCAAGATACCTGTTTTCCACCTGGCTCCTTGTCCATGCAAGTTCGAAAACTCTCTCAGAGCTTCTGTAGTCATTGTACTTTTCGGCAAGCTTAAGAGCCAGCCCTTTGGCCTGGGCTACGCCAACAGTATATACTGCCCTTACCGTACGTCCCGGCTCAATTTTTACACGCCTGCGAAGGCTCATAATGGGATCCGGAGCAGAACCCACAGTGCCGTTACTCAGCGGCTGATCCGGCTCCAATGCCTCAGGATTGGAAATGTCACGGTTCCTGCCGATGAATTTCATTCGTCCTGTTTCATATTGCAGATCCCCTATAACTAAATCTGTGTTTGATAGGCTTGTTTCTACCGTCATTGTATGCACCAGCCACAAGGGTTTTTGTTCCTCCTTTCTCTGTCTTCGTGCAGCAAGCAGACACATTTGCTCCTCAACATATTCAGCTTCTACGAATAGCTTGCTGAAAGCGGGATGGGAAGCATCCTCATGCCTCGGTGCAAGCACCGGTTCAAAATAACTGGTAATCTCCGCGATTCTTACATGGTCGCTGTGGTTTGTTATAGATATCCTTCTGACCTCCGCATTATCTTCAGGTGATACGGCAACCTCCAGATGGGATTCCAGATTTCCGTCTCTCCTTAGAAATTCCGCTTTATCCGGAGAAAATTTAACCTTGTATTTGTCCGGCTGGGAGCCTGTAGGGTCATATGCGGCCGGCCAGGCAGTATTTGAATTTATGTTTTGAACGAATACATAGAAGCCGCTCTTTTCGAAGCTATCACCCGTCCAGCGTGTTATTGCCACGTCTCCGCTCATACTATAGCCTGAACCGCCATCTGTAAGCATTACAGAATAAAATCCATTTGAAAGAATATGCACATTAGGGGGAACAGCCTTAGGTAAACCGAAGGTTCTGACAGCCACACCGTCCAATTGATCGGTTCTTTTGCTGTGAATGGGGCTATCGTCCCTAAACTCTTTTGTATAAAGCACCCTGTCCGGGATTTTTTCCTGCAGCAGCAGCTCTGCAGATTGAATAACAGGATCCGCATGAAAGCGTTCCCGCAGTACATTATCGTAGAAGAAATTATTTAGCGCGGCTATGCACATACCCTGGTGATGAGCCATAAAGCTTTTTACTATATGATAACGAGCACCTTTCGTAAGCCTGGAAGGTGTAAAGTCGATTGCTTCATAATACCCCCACTGTCCATCCACCCCTAAGCCGGACAGCTCTTTAAGATTTTCAACGGTCGACTGGGTATCTACTCCCAATGCAAGTATCGATGCATAAGGCGCTGTCACCATATCGTTAGCAAGCCCTCGCTTCAATCCAAGCTCCGGCACACCGAAGGCCCTGTACTGATAATTCAGGTTGAAGTCCAAAGCGCTGTACCCGGATTCCGAAACGCCCCATGGTATACGACGTTGTTTTCCATATTTCCTTTGCACCCTGACTACAAAGGAATAGGTTTCGTCAAATATAGTATTTTTATAGTTCCGCATGATAAGAAGAGGCATCAGATATTCAAACATTGTCCCTGTCCACGATACCAGCCCCTTTCCCCCTTCTGCGGCAGTCAGCCTCCTGCCCAAGCGCAGCCAATGCCTGCGGTCTACCTCTCCTCTGGCTATGGCGATGTAGCTGGCCTGTCTTGCCTCAGAGGCAAGCAGATCATAGCAGGACTTGCTTAAATGCTCGTCTTCCGCATTATATCCGGTGAAAAAAAGCATCCGCTTATGGTTGAACAATGGCGAGAACTTTGTTTCATCAATAAGCTTGGAAATCCTTTCAATCAGGTTATTGTAGTCATATATCTCGTCCTCGATATTTTTTTTCGTCTGCTTGAGCATGCTCAATAAAGCAGGGGCTTCCTCCGTATTTTGTGCACCCTCCATAAGGCTTATTGCCCTCTGGTAACGTTGAAGCAGTTCCATGGGTGTGCCCGGACTGCTCAGCTCTTTTAATAATTCCCCTTTCTGCTCCTCCGGTACATTAATCAAGCCAGACTGCCTCAAGAAGGGGTAAAACAAAAATAATTCATTTGCAAACTCCTGAGTCATTTCCTTAAGCTTTGTGCTCCACCGGCTGCAATTACTAAGTTGGCTTCCTTTACTCGATTGGTTATCATTTCTTGCCTGATTATAAACTTCCTTTTCCAGCCATGCATCAATGTCCCTTAATATGCTCATCCAGCTGAGCGGATCCATCTGTTCATTGGCTGATAACTCGAGCAATGCCTGACGCAGGTTTTGATCAATTTCCTTCTTTTCTTCTTCACACACAAGCTCAAGTGTGTCCTTAATACCAATCGCCATTGATGGCATCGGCCTTTTCTTTTTCAGGTATTCCTTTAGCCCTTCCCTCACTACTATCATGTACCCTACAAAATTTCCGCTGTCTACAGTGGATACATACATAGGCCTCAGCGGTTCCAATGTGATGGTATTGTACCAGTTAAAAAGGTGGCCCTTCCATTTTTCCATTCTTTCCACTGTTCCAATTATTCGGCCCAAGCTTTCAGCCATGCCCTTACATCCAACGTATCCCATATCACAGGCGCAGAGGACAGAAATAAGCATCAGCCCGATGTTGGTGGGTGATGTCCTGTGTGCGGCACCCCTGGGCGGGTCCTCTTGATAATTGTCAGGCGGAAGATAGTTATCCTCTTCTCCTGCCAGATCTTCAAAATACCTCCAGGTCTTTCTCGACAATCTCCTGAGCATATCGATGTCGCTGTGAGTCAGCCTGTGCTGCTTTTTAGCAACAGGCTTGCTTATGTGTTGAGCTATCCATGGAGACAAGAGCCATAGTAAAGCGACCACGCAGGCAGGAATAATGGCGGTATATGACCATAGAACCGCTCCCAAAAGCACGAGGACAGCTGAGGGAACAGTAACCCACATCTTCCTGAAATAGCTTGTGACACTATTTTTAGCGTTAGCCTCCACATCTGCTGCAGTGACCCACTCAAGCATGTTCTTACGAGAATAGCCTACCCTGTATACTGTACGAATCACGGCATCCAGCATTATTTTTGACTGGTGAGGAATCAACATAAAAAGCAGTACCGATTGGTATATTGCTGCCTTTATACCGGTAATGGCCGTTGAGTTGGTTTTGCTACTCAAAAACCTTATATTTCCTGTTAATAGTGCATTTAAAATGCCTGTAGTCAGCGGTGAAAAGGTTACAAGCAGCACAAAGCCCATCCACACCAAAGCATTTCCAGGCAGGAATGTGATCCCTGCAAGAAACAGCACAAAAATAGATGGAGCAAGAAGGCTTCTTCTAAGGTTATCTATTATCTTCCATTTTGACAGGCTGGAAAGGTAGTTCCTGACTTTTTCTCCTTCCCTGTTCCTTACTTCTCCTCCAAGCCAGGGCAAGAGCTGCCAATCCCCTCTCACCCATCTGTGCTGTCTGGCGGCATAGCTGTTGTAACCGGCAGGGTAGCCATCTACAAGCTCAATATCGCTGGCCAGCCCAGCCCGTAGATAGCAGCCTTCAATCAGATCATGACTTAGTACTGTATTGTCCGGGATTTTCTCCTCCAGCACATTTCTGAAAATATCTATCTCGTAGATTCCCTTCCCGGTAAATATACCCTCATCAAATATATCCTGATAAATGTCCGAAACAGCTGTAGTATAGGGGTCAAGACCGCCCTGACCGGCAAATATCCTGGTAAAGTGGGAACGGTTTGAAGCAGATATGCTTACGCAGATTCTTGGCTGTATTAGCCCATAGCCTTCCCTGACCAAACCGCTTTCTTCGTCAACGGATGCTCTGTTCAAAGGGTGGGCTATCGTTCCTATCAATCTTCTTGCAGCTCCCATAGGAAGGTTCGTGTCTGCATCCAGCGTAATGACATAACGAATGCTCGGCAGTATGGAAACATCATCGCTGCATATGGTGAAGCCTGTATTGGGCTCTCCCCTAAGCAATCGGTTAAATTCAACAATAGCACCTCTTTTTCTTTCCCAACCCATCCATCTGTTTTGAGAAACGTTATATGTCCTCTTGCGGTGCATATAGTAGAAAATGCACGAACCATCTGCGGAATATTTGCGATTCAGCTCTGCAATTCCTTCCAGTGCTATCTTTACTATTGCTTCGTCCTTCTCCTGCTCTTGCGCCGGCGCGTCCCGGAAATCGCCCACTAAAGCAAAAAACAGATTTTTTTCGCGATTGGCAAGATGATATACCTCAAGCTGGCCAATTAAATCCGCTGCTCTATTTGTGCTTGTCAGGAGCGTCGGGACTATAACAAATGTGGCCAGCTCCTCCGGTATTCCGCTTTTTAGCTCCAGCTTCGGCAGTAGGGTTGGGGTAAAAATATGACTAATAATTGTATTGGTTGTACTAATAGCAAATTCACTGCAGGGGATAATTACAAGCAATGCTGTAAGTGCGGTCAATGCCGCTGACAGAATAATAGAAGCACTGGCATGGGTTGAGGCGTAATAAGCAAAATAGGATACCAGAAATGCCGTTAGAAACAATACCATAAATACATACAGCCTCTTTGGTTTCTTGAATGAGCCCAAAGAGAAACCCGAACGCCTTCCGGCAGATTTTTCAAGCGTGTGCAGCAACGTTTTACGTCCTTTACCGACCAGATAATATCCCACATGATCCTGCGGCGTTTTACCTTCACCGTTGTCTGCACATTCAACCGCTAAATGAGCTACATGGATTTCCGATACCCTGTAGGCTCTCGCCAGCTTCTCCACCTCATGTCTGTAAAAATCACGGGATTCGAAATCCATTAACCCATATATTCCGTTGGGATCCTGCCTTAGTATTTGTTCCGCACTACTGAGCATTTCAAAAATCTCTGACCAGTCCAAATCGGAAATATGCCGAAGCCCTGTAATCGAGTCACCTATTGCAACCTGCATTTCCGCCTGCATAAGGTGCTCAGCTTCTGTCAGCTTTTTTATTGAGGTATAATTATTACGAAGACGCTTATCCAGTAGCGCGGCCACTTCAGAATATCTCTTTCCTTGCCTTCTGAGCCCCTGAATCAGGTGCTCTGCAAATGAGGGCGTGATTTCTTTGTTTTCATCAAAGTGCCTGCTCAGAATAAAATCAATCTGCTGCTCATCACCATTGTACGATGCAATCCTAAGCATGAATTCTTCCGCCCTATGCCAATCAATACGTGAGGCGTGGATCTTTTCGCATACATTACGAATGCTTTCAGTGAGGGCAATACGCAGCATAAGCGGAATAGCCCAAAGCTCTCCCATAGACAGCAGTGTCTGGGATTGGTATGCCTTAATAAATGACGTTATTGTCTTGTCATCAAGGCTTCCATTAGTGTGGGCTACCATTTCCAGCGCAATAGCATAAACCCTGGGATAGCCCTTCAGATAACCCTCCGTCAGGATAGGCAGCCTTGAATACCCTCCCTTGGACAGGTTCCTCCTAATGAGCTTTACCTGCTCATCAATAATATAGAAATTATCCAGTAGCCATTCAGCAGCCGGTGCTGTTGGAAATGAGCTCTTTATATCGATATTCAGCGCTTTATAAACATTTATTATAAAGGTGTAATTTTCATTTAGCCTGCGTACCAGCCAGTGAAGGCTTTTTACCGATTTTCTCACCAGATGGTTTCTGGCAATTTCTATTGCATGCTTCTGCAATTCTTCCGCAGAAAGCATTGTGTCTCTCATTTGGACGCAGCGATCTGCTTTGCGGATTGAGAGCAATTTCAGCAGATATATGATGAAGCCCAACAGAATTACGTATGTTGCCGCAATAAAAAAATTCATTAAAAAATATCACCATTCCATGCTTTTTTTCAGGTTTCTATATCATGCCCTGAAACGGTGATATTCATAATAAGCACCAAATAATCCCATTATATTCTTTATGCAAGCTTCTCGAGTGCTTTAGCAGCATCCTCATAGCCCAGCTTTAAATTTTTCCTGGCCGATTTATTGCTAAAATCCATTGTAGAGCCAAGTCTTTCAGATGGTGATATGCTGATGATATTGAGGTCGCTCTCCCTAATGTGCCTTTTCATTCCGAATCCATAAGTTCTCAGAACGATAATATCCTTATACCCCATGCTACTTACAAGGTTTATGGGTAGAACATTATATAGCGCGCCGTCTATAAATGACCTTCCATCTATGATTGTTCTTTTGAAAGCCGGAAAACTGGCGCTTGCAATAACATAATCCGCCAGCTGGCCCTTCGGAATATCTTCTTTATAGATTTCAACTGCTTTTCTTTCGGTTATATCTACTGTGACTACACCGAATCCAATAGGTGACTTCCGGATTTTTTCTTCATCAAGCAGACTCTTGACCATTTTTTCAAGGGGCTCAACATCCAAACCTCCTTCAGAAATAACCGTTCGCAACTTTTTCGTGAACGCTCTGAGCATATCCGGTTTGAAGCCGTTTTTCTTGTAATGCTCCAACTCGTTCCCTGTAAATTTGATTACTCTTCCGGGCTCCAAATCGTACCAAATATCATAAGCCTCGTCAATCGCATCCTGAACCACCATAGCACCGTTCAAAGCTCCGACGGATGTACCTGCGACAATAGAAATATCCAGGCCCATTTCCTTAATCACCTTGCAGGCACCCATTTGATAAGCGCCCCTTCCTCCGCCGCCTTCCAGAACCAATCCGTACATTCTTTCACCTCCTTGGCATTTTGCGATGTTACATGTTTTGAGTTCCGCTGGACAAGTTTGATTAAGCTTACATCGCAAGAGCCTTACCTTAAAACCGTAGGGGTGTCCCCCTTTGTCTATCCCTTTGCCCTTTTATTGTAGCATATTCCTATACTGCCATAAATATAGCATAGAAATACATACAAGCATCTGTTAGAATACTCGATAAAACAATGCCGAATCTCCAGAAGGAGTACGGGGGATGCAATACCGATCTCGGCAAAGCATTATCAGCCGATTTCTAAGGGTGAAGCTCATTATGAGCTGGGTTCCTCGACCCAAATCCGATAACTAACCTCGAAGGCAAAAGGAGGAAAGAAGTGAAGTTTTTTAGGAAAAGTGCCCTGCTGATTGCAATTACTGCGTTAACCTGCATACTGTTTGCAAGTTACGCATTCGGTGCCTTCTATACCGTACAGAATAATGACTCTCTATATAAAATAGGCACTTTGTTCAACAGCTCGGCCAATACTATCAAAGCGGACAATAGGCTCTCCGGTACAACAATTTATCCCGGCCAGAAGCTATATGTACGTGCCAATACCTATACGGTAAAAAGCGGTGATACGCTTTTCATAATAGCTCAAAAGCACGGTGTTTCACTAGCTTCCCTCAGGAAGGCCAATAATGAATGGGGTAATATGATTTACCCGGGTCAGGTATTAAACATACCGGCAGCTTCCGGCAGTAATTCAAATTCTGCACCGGTAAATACGGGTAAACCGGTTATTTCCTATACTAATGCCGAGCTGGATCTGTTGGCTCGTCTTGTAAGAGCAGAGGCCGAGGATCAGCCATATGCGGCAAAAGTAGGCGTAGCCGCTGTTGTTGTCAACAGAGTCAAGAGCGATTTGTTCCCAGATACCATTTCATCCGTGATCTATGAGGTAAGCAGCAACGGCTATTATCAATTCACTCCGGTTGAAAATGGCTGGATCAACAAAGCTGCAACTCAGAGTGACAGGAACGCAGCACTGGAAGCTCTTAATGGCAGCGATCCGAGCAACGGCGCACTGTACTACTTCGATGACAGTGCCACGAACAAGTGGCTCTGGTCAAAACCGCTGAAGGCGAGAATAGGCCGCATGGTGTATGTTTATTAGGCCAGGTTTTCTCGCAAAGCATGTCTTGCTCTGAAAAGCCTGTTCTTTATTATGGACATAGGCTTATCAAGAAATTCCGCTATCTCCTTATAAGACATTCCCTTCTGGTGATACATTATAATTGGCATCCTGTATATCTCCGGGAGCTCGTTAATTGCATTCATCACCGTTTGGGAATGCTCTTTGCGGAGATACTGATCCTCCGGTGAATTGCCGCTGCCAATAAAGTTCTCTATTTCATCAAGAGATACCGAATTGATTTTCTTGCGTCTGACATGATCAAGGCAGATATTAGTCGTGACCTTGACGCTCCATGTAGAGAATTTGTACTGACTATCATATCTTGACAGTGATTTGTAAATCTTTATGAACGCATCCTGCGCCATATCATTCACATCTTCGTCGTTTCTGCTGAATTTATAGGCGACAGAATAGATCAGCCTTTTATATCTTGTAACTAATTCAGAAAAGGCATCATTGTTGCCATTGAGGCATTCCATTACTAATTCATGATCAGTTTTATTTATCATCTTGACACCTCCATGATTTTTTTACGGCTCAAATTCTTTATTACACTATTAATTATAGAATCAGCTATGATTATTTATATCCACCAAAGGCACAGATTTCCACTAGGTCACAGGTTTAGTCTTTTACCTGACCGATTGACCAGGTATAAAGGATATGCTTGCAGACAAGGGGATGGATATGCTTACAGGCATGGGGATGCAGATGTATGCAGCCGTTGCGTCGTCGACACGCTGTATTGGATTTGGCTCACTGCAATGCGGGCGCAGGCAATTCGGCATCCATGCCTCAGTGCCAGCGGGTTTGCCGTCCATGGCAAACCTTATGTTCCTGATACCGCATTCCAGCTCCGCCTGTTAACAGCCTGTAGCTGCTCCTCACAGGCTTGCAGTAATCTGCATCCCCATGCCCGCTAAACATATGAAAAACCCCCGCATGTTTTTCACATGGGGGATTTTCGCTTATCACAGACAATCAATCAATAGCATCAGGACATGCGCGCCCTTCTATATCAGCTTCCTTTGCATGGCGACTGCTACCGCTTCCGTTCTGCTGGACACTCCCAGCTTAGAAAGGATACTGCTCACATGAAATTTAACAGTAGACTTGCTCAGGAAGAGCAATTTTGCAATCTCAGGGTTGCTGCGGCCTTCTACTAACAAACCGAGAACTTCCTTTTCCCTTGGAGTAAGCTCAAAATCATGAGAATGCTTTCTCCCGGTTGCTTTAATCAACACCTGTGTAGCTTCGGGAGCCAGTGTAGGACGTCCGACATTTGCTGCACGGATCGCATCCGCAAGCTCATCCGCAGTGGCATTCTTCAGCAAATACCCAATTGCTCCTGCCTCAATAGCACTTTCGACTAAATCATCTTCCTTGAAGCTGGTCAATACAATGACCTGTATATGAGGGAAACGCTCCCGTATCTGCTTTGTGGCCTGAGCACCGTCCATTTCGGGCATTACAAGATCCATCAAAACAACATCCGGTTGGAGGGTCGTGCATTTATCAACCGCTTCCCTTCCATTTGAAGCTTCCCCCACCAGTTCAAAATCGTCAAAGACTTGTAAAAATGCTCCCAGCCCGCTTCTAACCACGTTATGGTCATCTACGATCAAGATTCTAATTTTTCCATTGTCCATTTCAATCCCTCATTTCCATACACAGTCGCAAATATAACCCATCATCTCAGTTGAGTACGCTTACCGCCTACCCATTCAACCTCAATGGTGGTGCCTTCACCGACCCTGGATATTATTTTCAGATTCGCACCGGTTGACTCTGCTCGTTCCTTCATGATGCCGATACCTAAATGCTGGGAGGTTACACTTTCGGGATCAAACCCTCTTCCATCATCTACAATGCTCAATCCGGCAACAATAATTCCCAATTGCTCTTCTTCATTTGACCTCAACTCAATCATAGCCTTCGTTGCTCTGGAATGCTTGGCTATATTGTTCAAAGCCTCCTGAGCAATGCGGTAAAAGGCTGTTTTTATCTCTAAGGGTAATACAGCTGCACCCTTAACCTGCAAATCAACAGGTATCCTTGCACGTCCCGTAATCGCTTCTGACAGCTGCTTGAGCAAATCCTCCAATGGCGCTTCCACAAGTGCCGCAGGCTTTAATTCAAAAAGCAAGGTCCTCATTTCTGCCAAAGCACCGCGTGTCAGTTGCCTGAGTTCTTCAAGCCTTTTCCTGCCCTCCTGCTCATTTTTCTCCCATATCTTCGGTATCACCTCGGCAATCAGGCTCGCGGAAAATAAGGTTTGTGTTACAGAATCATGAAGATCTCTTGCCAGCCTGTTTCTTTCAGCAGCAACTGCCATGTCCGAAGCCTGCTTACGAAGCTGCGTGTTGTCAATAGCCAACGCCGCCTGATCGGCAAATGTCATCGCCAAGCCGATCTCCTCTTTGGAAATGCTTTGCTCCAGCTGCTTGCCATCCTTTTTAAAGTAAAGTGCTATGCCGCCGTAAACCTCATCCTTGCAAACCAAAGGCACCGCCATTAACCCACAACAATTGGTATAAAGCCAGTCCAGCCGGTTATTTGTCATAGTACCTAAATGAGCCCTATCTGCAGCCTTTGAAATATCCGATTTGACAATCGGCCTGCGCTCCATAAAGGATTTTCCCAATATACCATCAGTGGCGCTAACAGTTACATTCCTCTTCATATGGTCCGGCAAGCCGTAGCCTGCTTGAAGTGAAAGTGTTTCTTTATCTCTATTCATCCTGAAAAGTGCTGCGAAATCAGCATGCAGCAACCTGGCGGCTTCACGAATAATAAAATTCAGTATGTGTTCAAGGGGCTGATTGGAATTGAGAACCTCCAATATGTCCCTCAAGCTTTCCGCTACATATCTCCTCTGTTCATTCTCCTGAAGTCTTCTTTTTTCTTCCTCATAAAGTCTTGCGTTTTCTATGCCAATCACGGCACTCGGGGCAAACATGCTGAATACTCTCTCATCCTCAGAATCAAATTCATCGAAAATCCTGCTAAATGCTATTATGACACCGACCGGCCTCGATCCCGCAAATAGAGGCACACAAATACATGTTCGCATCTGTGTCAGCTCAATAAGCTCAAGCTCAGGTGAACCATCAAAAGAGGAGCGATCCAGTATTACCGTATCATGCTGTAGCAGGCTCTTACCGACCGCTGAACCATGGATAGGTATTTGAAGGCCAATCAGATTTTTACCATTGACTCCTGATAAGACTGAAAGTACCAAATCCTCCTCATTTACCAAAAAAACAGCAGTTGAATTGGCATTTGAAAGCCTTCTTGCCTCTCCCGCTATGAGCTTGAGCACCGAGTTCAATTCCAGACGGCTGGTTATGGCTTGCTGAATGCTGAAAAGTGTTTTTATTTCATCTGCTCTTTTGACGGTCTCATTGTAAAGCTTTGCATTCTCATATTCGATAGCTGCCTGATTTGCAAAAGCGGTTCCTAATTCAACATGATCCTGTTTATAATAGCCCGGTTCCTCATTATCCAGCGTAAGCACGCCTATCACAGTGTTCTTATATACCATTGGCAGACCCATCCAGCAGTGAACACCCTTAAATACGGTATCCATATAGCTGCTCATGTTTTCCCTGAAGGTGACAGCTATGTCATCATCTGAACAGATATCATCAATAACCAGAGGAGCTTTGTCCTGAAAAAGCCCTATATCTATGGGCAATGGAAACGTACCCTCCTTACCCGGCTCTAAAACTGACCTGTGGGCTATGACCACCGGCCTTTTGTTGTTAATGATATATATTTTTGCGTTTTCATATTCAATGATGGTTCTGAGCTTATCCAAGATTTCTTCGAGCAGGGGTTTTAGATCCTTCGTTGAAGAAACAAGGTTGGATACCTCCAGCAATGTGGTCAGCAGCTTGGAATTTTGCTGCAGAACCTCTTTGTAGCCCATATTTCCCGTATTTTCTATGTTTTCCATGCCCTCCATGCCCCTTATGCTCCCCATATTTCTCTGTGTTAAGCATTTGCGTAAACATAAAAATGCGCAAAGGCTTTGTTAAAAATTAGTCATTATATTCCTTAAATTGTATCTCAAACCGCATAAATTTTCAAGGACAAGCATAAG
>CAZQCL010000016.1:0-21499 GCA_964592435.1 uncultured Oscillospiraceae bacterium | reverse complement strand
GATTCGGCCTGGGATGCACTGCATGCTGCATTAGCATCGGTGGAGTACGTCAGGCTTCCCAGGTGTAAAAAGGATGCCGATAAGAATGCACAAGACGAGGTCAAGGCTGTACGAAGCCAGATGAAGGCTGAATTAAAAAAACTTTATGAGAGCAGCTTTGACGCAAGGACAGCTGAAATAAAAACAGATTTAGGACAGCTATATCCGCTTATAAAGTACCTTTCCCAGATGGTATGCAGATTTAACAGCATATTTTTACAGAAGAAAAAAGATAAGGGGCTTTTGGATTTCAACGATTTGGAGCATTATTGCCTGAAGGTACTGATAGAGGACGGAAAGCCTACGGCGGCCGCAAAGGAGCTAAGTAACCATTACGATGAAATATTGGTGGATGAATATCAGGACAGCAACCTGATACAGGAATTAATCCTGGAAGCAGTGTCTGGAAAAAGCGAAGGCAGGCACAATATTTTTATGGTGGGCGATGTCAAGCAGAGCATTTATCGGTTCAGGCAGGCAAGGCCGGAGCTGTTCATGTCAAAGTATCTATCATATCCCCATGCGAGCGGGCATGAAAACAGAGTCATCCAGCTGTATAAAAACTTCAGAAGCAGGCCGGAGGTCATTCACGGCGTCAATTACATATTTAAGCAGATTATGTCCGAAACGGTTGGAGAGCTGGACTATACGATAAATGAGCATCTCAATCCCGGAGCTGAATATGAACAGCCACAATACAGCTGTACAACCGGTGGGGCCATTGAACTACATTTACTTGATGTCACATCGGAATTGGATGAGATAGTTCCCGAAAGCCAGGCAGCATCAGACGAAACAAGTGTAGCAGTTATGGCAAACGGAAAAACCGGGATAGATGCCGAAGTCACGGCAACAAAGTCTATGCTAACCACAGCAACGGCTACGGCAGCTACAAGCGCCACGACAGCTAATGCTGCAATCAGTAGAATATCCCGAAACACAGATGGTTCGGGCACAGAGAAAGATTCGGATGAAGAAGAAGGCGCGCAGGAAGAAGAAATATTTGATAACATCCAGGCTGAAGCGCGAATTGTCGGCAAAAGAATAAAAAGCCTGATTTCAGATAAAAACGAGGACAACGAGGGCTTTAGTGTATACGATAAAAAGGAGAAGAAATATAGGCCTGTGGAATACAAGGATATTGTCATTCTTATGAGGGCAACAAGGAATTGGGCTGATATTTTCTCCGATGAACTGGCCGCAATGGGGATTCCGGTCTATTCAGATACAGGGCTTGGCTATTTTAGGACTGTTGAAGTGGAAACGATGCTCTCGCTCCTGCAAATTATCGACAATCCGCTGCAGGATATCCCGATGCTTTCGGTGCTTCGATCGCCAATTGAAGGTTTTGATGAGGATGAGCTTGCGGACATCAGGCTTGCTGATCGTACGGTTCCTATATATGAAGCGATGAAAATTACTGCCGGATATTCAGAACCCTCTTCTATATGCAATAGCGGATTACACGAACCAAATGAAAATACTCCTGCTTCTTTGAAACAGAAAACTGCGAAATTTCTTAATCGTCTTCAAAGATGGCGTAATGCATCCCAATACACAGCAACGGATGAGCTTGTGTGGCAATTGTTGAGCGAAACCGGCTATTACAGTTATGTGGGCATCCTCCCGGGAGGTCCGGAACGGCAGGCGAATCTCCGCATGCTCTTTGAAAGAGCAAGACAGTATGAAGAAACCAGCTACAAAGGACTGTTTAATTTTATCAACTTTATTAACAGGCTTAGAAGCGGCGGAGGCGACATGGGTAGCGCCAAAATACTCGGTGAGAATGATAATGTGGTTAGAATCATGAGCATTCATAAGAGCAAGGGACTTGAGTTCCCAATCGTCATCGTTGCAGGCTGTGGGAAAAAGTTCAATATGCTCGATCTCAATGCCGGAATACTGCTGCATCAGGAGCTAGGCTTCGGCCCTGAGCTGGTAGATCTGGATAAGCGTACAATTATTCCAACCATGCCCAAGTTTGCTATCAGGGAAAAGCTGAGGACGGAAACCCTATCGGAAGAAATGAGGATCATGTATGTGGCGTTTACAAGAGCAAGAGAAAAATTAATCATTACAGGCAGCGTGAGGAATATGAATACCGCCTGTTCCAGATGGTGTGCCGCTGCTGATACTCAGGATGATAAGCTGCCCTCCTACAGCATGATACAGGCATCAAACTATCTTGACTGGATCTGCCCCTCTATTGCCAGGCATCAATCAGGCAAACCGATTAGATGGGCTGCGGCGAGTCACAGCAATGATGCGAACATTGTCGATGATGCATCCTGCTGGGAGGTAAGACTTTGGGGGGGCGGTGCGGCAAGGATGGGAAGTGAAGCAGAGGCCTCAGAGAGAAACCTCAAAAGCTGGCTTGAAGAGGGGGAATCGGCTAGGGGTTCTTCCCAGCCTACGCCTAATTCCCAACGGCTGATAGAGATGCTTCAATGGCAGTATCCGTATAGAAAGCTGTCCTCCATACCCGCAAAGATTTCAGTTACGGAGCTAAAGAGAAGATTCTTAAGAGAGGAAGAAGAGGAGTCTGCCGCAACCTTTACTGCAACCTTGGTTGAAAGGCCTTCATTTATGGAGAAGGAAGACAAGCTCACTGCTGCCAAAAAGGGAACAATAATGCATTTTGTCATGCAGCACATTGATCTTCAAAGGCTAGCAGCTGTACTGAATTCCAGGATCGACGGCGATGCTGCAACCACCCCGGAATTCCTAAGCGAAATTGAGTCACAGATTGCACAGATGACGGCCAATGAACAATTAACAGCCGCAGAAGCCGGTACAGTAAGTCCGAAAGCAATTGCTGCGTTTTTTGGCAGGTCTGTTGGACTGCGTATGCTAAGAGCGGAGCATGTTCATAGAGAAATGACCTTTAATATTGAAATGAATTGCGCAGATGTCTATGCTGAGCTGGCTGATAAGCTATACAGCAATGAGACGATGCTGCTTCAGGGGGTTGTCGACTGTTGGTTTGAGTCGGAGGAAGGAATCGTGCTTCTGGATTACAAGACAGACTATGTCCCCCGGGGCGGAGAGGATACAATAAGAAAGCGGTATATGGTGCAGATTGAGTATTATACAAGGGCGCTTGAGAAAATTATTGGCAAGAAGGTAACGGAAAGGTATATGTATCTATTCCATACCGGAAGCCTGCTGCGCATGTGAAGCAGACACCAAACCTGTCCCCCTGTCCCTAATAATTTGACTTAGATGAAACATTTTTCGCGGTTATAGTGTCAAATACTACAGATAATATTAGCCGTCTGAAGTGCGTAATTATTATCATACAAAAGAGGAGCGGCGCAAAATGAGAACTGATAAGGCAAGGAATAAAGAAAATTATAAAGCAACGAACAAAGCAATTGATGAAGTAATGGCTAAAGCATTTGTGATAAGAATTTCTGCACTTATTGTAGCCGCAGGAATGTTATTGCAGGGCTGTTCAAGCCAGAAGCTTAAGGGCGTGGAAGACCCGTTACACAGCACACAGCCAGGTCAGAGCGTGACACGGCAGGAGGGCTCGCTTGCCTCTGAGCAGACAAAGTATGCGCAGCAGGACAATGAACAAAACACAGAAAATTCGGGAACAAGGGACGATAATTCCGGCAGCGGCGATGAAAGTAACGAATGGCAGCAGATACCACAAGTAATTGATCTAAACGAGGTAAAACCCAATGAAGCCGGCAGAATAATGGTAGTCATGTTCCACAACTTCATAGAAAAATATGAAAAAGGCGATAAAATATATACAACTACCTTCGGCGAGTTCGAAGAGCTATTACACACCCTTTACGACTCTGATTACAGGCTGATTAGCATGAAGGATTACCTGAGCGGCAATATCAACGTACCCGCGGGCTGTATCCCCATGGTATTTACCTTTGACGACGGCACATCCGGTCAGTTCAACCTGATTGAGGAAAATGGAACCTTAAAGGCGAACCCTGGCTCAGCTGTGGGCATTTTGGAGGAATTCAACAAGGCCCACCCGGATTTTGGTACAAGGGGCACCTTTTTTGTCAACCTGGGGAATCAAACCTTCGGCTCCGTTGGGACATTGGCACAGCGGTTGGAATACCTAATCGATAAGGGCTTTGAAATCGGGAACCACACCTATTCACATATAAACCTTAAAACTGAGGCTAAGTCGGCAGCAATAATACAAAAGGAAATAGGCGAAAACCAGAAAAAAATGTATGAGCTGATACCTGGGTATACTTTTGTTGCATTTTCTCTTCCATACGGCGCACCTTCGAAAGAACTGACTCAATACGTGATAAAAGGAGAATTCGAAGAAATTGCATATGAAAACCCTGCTATTATGGAAGTTGGCTGGGATCCGGCACCATCCCCATTCAGCGTCAAATTTGACCCTCTTTCGACCCATCGTGTCAGGTCATCGGGTATTGAGCCGGTTGATCAGGATTTGGGCTGGTGGTTGGAAAACATGAAGCGAGACAACCAGTATGTCAGCGACGGAGATCCGACTACTGTGACTATTCCGGAATCCTATCTCGAATATGTAAATCAGGAAATGCTGGAAGGAAGGACGCTGCGAACATATTAGCAGTAGAGCTGATACCGATTACCGGATGGTGGATATTCCGGTGTAATGGTGCAAATTGAAGCAACTCATAACCATCACGCCATTTTAAGGGAATAACCTTTTAGAACCTCTGATATCAACGCATGTCCTGCCTCGTTTGGATGAATTCCATCTTCACAGTATAAATTGAGATATTCTCTGGTCTCCAGGAATGCTTTGCGTATATCAATCAGCGGAATGTTCTTGATTGAGGCCAGCTTCACCACCGCAATATTATACATCTCATGCCATCTATATATATGCTCCTTGTCACCGAGCCAGTGAAGGATGTTTTTTGCATTTAAGCCTTTTGAGATCCATGCAAAATATTTCTGGGCATTAAGTGGCGGCAAAGAAAATATCAAGGGCTTGCTTCCTGCCGCGGTGACCTTGTCAATGATTTTAGAATAAATTGCTTCAAACTCTACAAGCGGGGTTTTGGGAAGATGCAAATCGTTTGGCCTCTCGGATACTTCCTTCCAGTCGAAATCACAATCATTTCCGCCAAACTCCAGTACCGTGTAGTAATACTCGGATAGCTTTGATTCATGTTTTTCTATGATTTTTTCGCCTGCGGTAATGGTGCACCCGAACTTTGCATAGTTGTCTACCTTTATGCCGGTATGATTGACGAAAAGATTAGCAAAGCTGTTTTTAAGGTAAGTATACCTTCCGCGGATGGTATCAAAAATGACACCTTTTACTATCGAATCCCCGAATGCACATATGGAATCTATCATTTTACTACATCCTTTGATTTTTTATCTGACAATGAAAATTATATTATACGATTACCAAATAGTCAATTTTACTCTGTTCAGGGATTGAATTTCCCAAGCGCAGACTTCACCATGGTACTTTATGTTAACTATATATAAGCGATGCTTTTCCTATGTAACCGTTTTTTAATATTGGGCAATCCGACAGGTGCAAAAGCGGTAAAATCAATGCTTATGCAGGTTTGTACGGCCATTGGACATATTGCTCCTTTAGTTGTAAATCTTTAAAGGTTACAATATTACCAGTATTATGGTAAACTATTTTGGAAGCAGAACCAAGCATTTCAAAAAGGAGGACTTGTTGTGTCACGAAAGATTAAATTTCTAATTTCATTTCTTGTACTTCTGCTCTTGTTCTTAGTTTCCACCCAGATAGCTTTTGCCAACTCCAATGTTACATTAAAAATCGAATCAAGGGGAACCTTTGTTAGCCAACTCCAAAAGGATTTAAAATCTTTAGGATTTATGGATATTGAACCTACCGGTTATTTTGGTACGATAACTGAAGCTGCGGTCATAAAATTCCAGGAAAAAGCTGGTCTGTTAGTGGACGGCATTGCCGGAAAGCAGACACTCGGAAAGATTGATAGCTTACTAAACAGGGAATCAACCGCATACAGAGGATCGTCCGAGAGTAAAGGGCAAAGTGTGGCGGATTATGCAAAAAGGTTTTTGGGAACAAGGTACAGATGGGGAGGAACGACAACAAAAGGATTTGATTGTTCCGGCTTTACAAAGTATGTATATAAAAAATTTGGTATCAGTATCAGCCGTGTTTCTCGCAGTCAGGCAAAAAGCGGTACATACATAAAAAAGGCTAATTTGAGGATTGGAGACTTGGTGTTTTTTGATACAAACGGCGGTAAAAATCGTATTAACCACGTCGGTATATATATCGGTGGCGGAAAGTTCATACATTCCTCATCCAGTCATAAGGGAGTGGTGATTTCCAAAATAAATTCTGGTTTTTACTCGAAAACTTACATGACTGCCAGAAGAGTTTTGAAATAGGAAACGAAAACCAGGCAGATGTTTTATTAAGGACAAAGACAAATCCCGCGCTAGTGGTTATAACAATAACCTCTGGCGTTTTTTATTCAGCCTATGGTGTACTGATGTAATATAACAATGATAAAAATCAATAGGAAAGCGCTCGCTGTTTTGATAGAATAAATAAGGGGAGTGTGTTGATTATGGAAGATAAAACATTTGAACTGCTGACGAAAATGTGCAGCGAGCTTACCGGCAGGCTGGATGGACTTACCGGCAGTAATATATTGTGCAGCGGAACTCGAAATATGTTACATCACAAAATGCTTAAAGTGGGGGGCGGCTAAATGCGTATACTACACACATCTGACTGGCATTTGGGCAGGAATCTTGAACAGGTCAGCCGTATTGACGAACAAAGACAGTTTATTGATTTTTTGTACGGAGTCGCTAAGGAGCAAAAAATTGACCTGGTATTGGTTGCTGGCGATATATACGACACATATAATCCCTCCGCTGCTGCTGAGGAGCTGTTTTACTATGCTATTGACAAGCTGAACGACGGAGGGAAAAGAGCGGTTGTTGTAATAGCGGGCAATCATGATAATCCGGAGAGGCTTTGCGCTGCAAACCCGCTGACCAATAGGAGGGGTATTATCCTTCTAGGATACCCTGCCAGCGATGCAGGAGCTAATGATTCTTTAGCTGATGTAAGCGACGAAAAAGCTATTGAATGTATCCGTGTTACGGATTCCGGCCCAGGGTGGTTGGAGCTTCATATCCCCGGGTGTGATCATCACGCTGTTATCATAACTATGCCTTATCCATCGGAATCCCGACTGGAAGAGCTCTTATCCAAAGAAGCAGACGAGTCGGTTTTGCAAAGAGCCTATTCAGACAAAATTGCCAGTATTTTTGCCAGCCTCTCCGGTAAATTCAGAGAGGACACGGTCAACCTGATTATTGCACATATGTTTATGCTGGGAGGCAGCACATCGGATTCGGAACGAACCCTACAAGTTGGCGGAGCTATGACGGTGAGCCCCGACATTATGCCTGAGAAAGCGCATTATGCCGCAATGGGTCATTTACACCGACCACAGGAAATCCGCAATGCGCCCTGCCCGGTTTTTTATGCAGGCTCTCCATTGGCTTACAGCTTTTCAGAGGCCGATTACAGTAAGGCGGTTTTCTTAGTGGATGCCATGCCGGGCAAAAAGGTTGCGGTGAAGCCCATATATATGGACTGCGGGAAACCGCTGAGGAAATGGTATGCCAATGAAGGAATCGGGCAGGCAATCGAGTGGTGTGAACAGGGGAGAGATTTAGATGCATGGGTGGATCTTGAAATTATGACGGACAGGGTATTCACCACTGATGAACAGAAAATGCTAAGGACGCTGCATAAGGGGATTATTAATATCCGCCCCAGGCTAAAGAGCGATGGGGCTGAGCTTATTAGCCCGATGAACCGTGAAGGGCGCAAGATAGATGAATTGTTCTCCGATTACTACCAATACAGGATGGGTACTCAGATACCAGATGAATTGATGGAAGCATTTCTGGAGCTGGTAAATGATTATATGGCCGAAGATGCTTATGAAGATACGGACATGGACGAGGATGCAGGTATAAATACAGACGTTGAAAGCTCAAGGAGCGACAAAAGCGATATGGTAACTATGCAGGGGGGAGGCGAGGAGAGTGAGACCGAAGCTTCTTGAGATAGAAGGGCTGCAAAGCTTTACAGATAGACAAAAAATTGATTTTGAGACTTTGGGACAAACCGGCCTGTTTGGTATTTTTGGCCCCACCGGAAGCGGGAAGTCAACAATACTAGATGCCATCACCTTTGCGCTGTATGGCAGGATAAAGCGTGCGGAAGGCGGCACTCAGGGAATTATCAATTCTAATTGCGATACTGCTTCAGTGACCTTTACCTTCGAACTGGACAGAAATGGGCAAAGAGAGACATACAGGGCAGAGCGCACCTATAGGCGAAAAAAGAATTCGCCTAACGCCTGTGAACCTAAAGTTGTAAGGCTGATCCAGGTGACTGATGAATGCGAGATTCCACTGTGCGATAAGGCGATGGAGGTCAGTTATTATATAAGGGATCTGCTTGGACTTAGCAATGATGACTTTACAAGGGCAGTGGTGCTTCCACAGAACAGCTTTCAAGAGTTTTTGCTTCTTAATAATTCTGAGCGTCGAGGCATGCTGGAAAGAATATTTTATCTTGAGGAGTATGGCAAACAGCTTACAGACAAGCTGAGCCGCAAAATATCCGCCATGAGAAGCCAGCTGGACATACTATCAGGCGAATTAAAAGGTTATGCGGATGCTTCGGATGAGGCTCTCTTGGAGGCGGAGAAGGCGATGAAAACAGCTGCCGCCGAGAAAAAGAGGGTTGAAAAAGAGCTAAAGGAATTGGAGAGCCAATATAATGAGGCTAAGGAGGTTTGGAATCTTTCGGAGGAATTGATGGATTTCAACCGGAGAGAAATGGAGCATACGGCAACCGGGGCGCAAACAGACAAGCTGAGGGTTCGGCTGGAGAAGGCAATAAAGGCTGACGGACTTGTGGAGATGATACATAAAAATAATGAGCTTAAAGAAAAGGTTCGGCAGATACAGGAGCAGCTTGAAGAGGTTCTCGCTGTATTCCCGGCTGCCATTTCCGCGCTAAGTGATGCTAAAGAGGCAAACGAGAGCGTAAAAAAAGAAATAGCTTCGGAACAACCGAAGCTGCTTGGCAGAAGGGCAAGGCTGGTGGATGCTCTGGATATAAATAAGGAAATCGAGGCGTTTTCGACTAAAATTACTGAGCTGGACGAAAGCGCCGCCGAGCTTAACGATGTAATTATTGAGAAGCAGTCTCTGATAAAAGAGAAAACAGAGAAAGCGGAGCTGCTCGCCAGCGATCTGAACAGGCTTGATGTACAGACAAAAACGCTGGAGACCGACCCGGAATACAGGCAGCAGCTGCAAGAGGGTGTAAAGCTGGAAAATGAAGTGATTGATCTAAAAGCAGGACTAAAGGAGCTTGAGGAAAAAAAAGCTGTGGTAAAGAGCTCTGTTGTCGATTTAGAGCAGCAGCTGGCCGGAGTCGAAAAGGAAATAGAGGGTTTCCGAAAGAACCATGATGATCTGGAGGCTGAAAGACAGTTAGCCGAGGAATCTAAGCCCGGAGAAAAAAATTCTCTCATGAAGGGGATTGAACGTGTCCACTCTGTTGAGGCATCATACCAAATATTGGAGTTAAGGCACAAGGAATTGGAACAGCAGAGGATCAAATTGGAGCGACAGCAGGCGAAACTGGTAGAGCTTGAACAGAATGCAGGAGCTTTGACCGAGGCGATGGAGATTGCAACCAGTGAATGTGAGCATTGGGAAAGGGAGCTAAAAAAGGCTGTTGATGCTATGGGCGCAAGTACGGCCGCGATGTTATCAGAAAGATTGATAGAGGGTGAGCCATGCCCCGTATGCGGATCCGAAAACCATCCCATGCCTGCTGTTTGTATTGATGGGGAGCACATGCCCGAGCTTGAGAAAAAGGCCGGAGAAGCCAGTGAGAAGCTTTCTGCAGCAGAAAGAGCACTTAAGGCAGCGGAAAGGAAGGCTCTTGTTGCCGGGGAGCAGGTAAAACTATTAAAAGAACAGATTGCGCAGGCAACAACTGAATTAGCGGATAAGGCCAATGTTTATGAAATGCAGAGGCAAAAGCTTCCTGAGAGTCTAAGGGTATTGGAACCGGAGCAGATCCGCCGGGAGATTGAGAAAGCAAAAAGGTCCTATGATGAGAAATCGAAAGCTATTGATGAGTGGGAGCTTAAGCAGGAAGAATATAAGAAAAGCCTTCGGAAGATTGATGGTGTGATTGCCGAAAAACGGTTGATTGAAAAAGGTGTTGTAACTGAGCTCAAGGTTAACCTGGGGAACATTGAACAGTTAGAGAAATCTGTCGCCGATACGGTGAAATCCTTGGAAACTGCCCAGCTGAAGTATTCACTGTTTCTGAAGCAAAACAATATTGATGGTGTTAATGCCGAATTGGGGAAAATAGCTGAAAATGATCGAAAGCTGTTAAAGCAGCAAAAGGAAATTGAGGAAATTCGTCAGAGGGTTGAAAATAAAAGGATTCTCCTTGATAAACTGAAGGGAGAGCTGCAGCTGTTGAACACAGACTACATTAAGCTTGAGGCTGATATCAACAGTACAGGCACACAGAAACAGGACAGAGAGGCAAAACTGAGGGAGATGGTTGGGGAAGCGAATGTGGAGGAAGAAATTCACTCTATCGACCAGACTCTTGAGAAGTATTCCAATCAAGAGAGGGAATGCCTCAAGAAAATCGAAATGCTTGAAAAGCAGTTCAATGGACTGTCTTCCAGAAAGTCTATGTTGGAGAGCCAGGTAAGTATTTATTCCGAAACTCTAAAAAATGATGAGGATAAATTAAATTCGGATCTTGCGGGAAAAGGCTTTACGGATGGCGTAGAGGTGGAAGGTTCAGTTGTTTCAAAGGATGAACAGAAGGCAATAAAAAGCAGTATAGAGAAATATGACAGCCAATTGGTTAACATAAGGGCACAGAAGGCCTTAGTGCAGAAAAAGCTGAAATCTCGCAACATTACAGAGGAAGAGTGGGTTATGACAGAAAAGAGTTATTCTGCGTTGACAGCTTATAGACAGGAGTGCATTTCCAATAGCGAGCTGGCAAAGAATCATTACATGAACCTTAATAAGAAGCATGACAGGTGGCTTGAGTTGAGCAAGGTTTACAATAAATTAAGTCACAAGCAAGGCCTTTTTGAACAAATTCAAAAACTATTGAAGGCCGAGCACAGGAAGGATAACAGCTTTATTGATTATATCGCGGAGGAACGATTGCGCTATGTGGCTGCTAAAGCCTCTGTGATACTGGGTGAGATGACAAATCACAGATACGTGCTGGAATTGGATGCGGAAGGGGGCTTTATTATCAGAGATCATGCCAACGGCGGTGCGCATAGGATGGTTACTTCCCTTTCGGGTGGTGAAACGTTTCTAACATCGCTGTCTTTGGCGTTAGCGTTGTCCGAACAAATTCAGCTAAAGGGACAGAGCCCACTGGAATTTTTCTTCCTTGATGAGGGGTTTGGAACACTGGATTATGATCTGCTGGATGCTGTTATCGACTCTCTTGAACGACTGAGCAAAAAAGAACGGATAATTGGTATCATAAGCCATGTGCCTGAACTGAGGAACAGAATTAGCCGACGCCTGATTGTTGAACCGCCTGCAATGCACAGCGACGGTAGCAGGGTAATGATTGAGAGATCATAAGAGGGCAAAAGTCTTATAAGGTATAATGTTTGCAATTAAAACCATATTATTATATAATTGTTATTGACAGCTTATGCTTAACGCCATTATTAAATATTTATTTTAGTTTCATGACGATATAATCCATTATTGCAATAGGAGAGTGATAAAATGCCTGATAAGAAGGATGAAAAAGTTGTGCACAAAACCGTACGAAAGAAGAAGCCGGTTAAAAAGGTCCAAACAGATAATGACGTAAAGCGCAGGGCGGTGAAGCTGGTAGTAGCGCATTTGAAAAGAAAGGTGCCCGAGGATGAATTTATCGGCAAGGACAACATTTTAAGCTGGGTTGAAGAAATGGAAGAGCTTCTTCAAAAAGAAGAATTCGATCGGGCTGAGTACTATCAGATGAGGCATAAGCTTAATGATGTTATTGAACGTACATTTGATGAAGACCTGAGATACAAACTACGGGACTCATGGTATAGTCTGGGTAAGGCCTACGATAAGAAGGTCAAACGCAGGTAAAACCAGATGCATGAGCCCGGCGATACCGGGCTTTTTTATTTACCTGGAAGCCATTGGGGACAGTGAACCTGTCCCCATGTTTCTTCTAAAGCCTTTTCAAGGCTGGTTTGCGAGCATACATCCTCTTCTGTTTTATCTGAAAATGGCCAGGGTATTTGCCGCTCATATGAATTCTTCCACAACTATGCTAAAATATTGACAAGTAATATTTTACTCAATATGCTTAGATTATACAACATGGCGCATAACCATGCGGCAAATATTATAAATATACATGCTACTAACAATGATGCTGTTGGGGAGGGGCTGCACTGCCAGTAAGATATGATTGCTTACCCTGCTGACGGTATCTTAGTAGCCTTTATTAGGAGCGGATACAAATGATTATCATGGGGATTGATCCCGGATTTGCAATCACGGGGTATGGTATAGTAAAATATGAACAGAACAAATTTTCGCCTCTGGAATACGGAGCGGTGCAAACAAAGGCTGGAACACCATTTGCCCAGAGACTTCTGAAGCTTGATAAAGAGATTTCACTTATTATCGAAAAGTTCAAACCGGAGGCAATATCGGTGGAGGAATTGTTCTTCAATAAAAACATTAAGACAGCAATTGCAGCTGCCCATGGGAGAGGAGTTGTACTTACAGCAGCCGCAAGATCTGGGGCAGAGGTATTTGAGTATACGCCATTGCAGGTTAAGCAGGCAGTGGTAGGTTATGGCAGGGCTGAGAAGGCGCAGGTACAGCAGATGGTGAAGGCGATTCTTAATCTGTCTGAAATCCCGAAACCAGATGACGTTGCAGATGCACTGGCTGTAGCGGTATGCCATGGACACTCTGCAAAGCTGGCAAGGCTGGGCTTTCAATAATAAAGCCGGGTTTTCAATATTGTAGTGGATAGGGGATTCTATGTACGCATTTATAAAGGGAAGAATTGATTCAAAGAGCAATAATCATATTGTTATCGAAGCAGGAGGGATAGGCTATAAGGTCCTTATCCCGCTGTCTACATTGGAAGTGGTGGGGGAGCAGAACCAGGACTTCAAGGTTTATACTTACCTGAATGTCAGAGAGGATGCAATGACCCTGTTTGGCTTTGCCACAAAGGAGGAATTGTCAATGTTCGAGATGCTGCTGACGGTATCCGGCATAGGACCAAAAGTAGCACTGGCGATTCTCTCGGCGGTATCTCCTTCCCAATTTGGCCTTGCCGTGATCACCGAAGATGTAAAAACGCTTACGAGAGCTCAGGGTGTAGGTCCAAAGCTGGCAAAGAGGGTTATTCTCGAATTGAAGGATAAGATTAGCAAGGAACAGCTGAACATGGCTTCGGGAGCCGGAGCGGACAAGGCTGTAGCTCCAAAGGAGGGGTCAAGGCTCTCGGAGGCAGTCAGCGCTCTGATAGTGCTGGGCTATTCCCACATGGAAGCCAGTAAAGCCGTGGCTGCGGTTTATGCCGAGGACATGGATTTAGAAACAATTATAAAAAAATCTTTAAAGGGACTTAGTTGATTAGGGGGAAGCACAGATGGGCGAGGAAAGACTGCTTGAAACGAATACCGTCAGTGAGGATATAGATGAAACCAGTCTGCGGCCAAAAAGATTCAGCGAATATATAGGACAGACCAAGGCTAAGGAAAACCTGATTGTTTTTATAGAGGCTGCCAGGCAGCGCAGGGAAGCGCTGGATCATGTATTGCTTTACGGCCCGCCCGGGCTGGGAAAGACCACTCTTGCCGGGATTATCGCCTCGGAGCTTGGCGTGAATCTTCGTGTTACCTCCGGCCCTGCTATTGAAAGAGCCGGCGACCTTGCTGCCATATTAACCAACCTTGGCGACTATGATGTGCTATTTATTGATGAGATCCATAGGCTCAATAGAGCTGTTGAAGAAATACTATACCCGGCAATGGAGGATTATGCGCTGGACATCATCATAGGCAAAGGTCCCAGTGCCCGTTCGATTAGATTGGATCTGCCAAAGTTTACGCTGGTGGGAGCGACTACCAGGGCAGGATTGTTGACAGCCCCGCTCAGAGACAGGTTTGGTGTCATAAATAGGCTGGAAATGTACAATAATGAGGAATTGACAGTCATAGTAAAGCGTTCTGCGGGCATATTGAATATAGAGATAGATGACAGAGGAGCCGAAGAGATTGCTGGAAGATCAAGGGGCACACCGAGAATTGCCAACAGGCTGCTGAAAAGGGTACGTGATTTTGCCCAGGTAAAAGCCTCGGGTTTTATTGATGAAGAGGTTGCAGCTATGGCCTTGAGTGCTCTTGAGGTTGATGAGATAGGGCTTGACATTACTGACCGGAACATGCTTAGCAGTATTATCGAAAAATTCGGAGGTGGCCCAGTAGGGTTGGATACGCTTGCAGCCTGTATTGGAGAAGAACCGGATACAATAGAGGATGTTTATGAGCCGTATCTTTTACAGCTGGGCTTTATTAATAAGACACCCAGGGGCAGGCTGGCGACTAAGCTGGCATATGACCATTTGGGAGTCAAGGTGAAAAGCGATTTTTATGAGCAGGAGGAAATGAAATTCGAATGAAGCTATTAATGCACATGTGCTGTGCGCCATGCTCGACTTATC
The DNA here is from genome assembly GCA_964592435.1 of uncultured Oscillospiraceae bacterium. Classification (GTDB taxonomy): domain Bacteria; phylum Bacillota; class Clostridia; order Acetivibrionales; family DTU013; genus JAAYBT01. The sequence goes on along the minus strand of CAZQCL010000016.1, from coordinate 6,654 downwards.
CTCTTTCTGTGCTGAGACAGGAAGGGATTGAGCCGGTAGGCGTTTTTTTCAACCCCAATATTCACCCGATTGATGAGTTTGAAAGGCGAAAAAAGACAGTAGAGCAGTTTGCATCCTTAAAAAGCCTGGATGTGAAAATTCTTGACGATTTTAGACAAGCGGATTGGGAGAATTTTGAAGGTCCGAGTGATGATAGATGTACTATGTGTTATAGCATTAGGCTAAGGAAGGCTGCCGAGCTTGCTGCAGCCGAAGGCTTTGAAGCCTTTACCACATCCCTTCTTGTTAGCCCCTATCAAAAGCACGATTTAATCAGGGAGCTTGGTGAAGGGTTTGCCGCTGAATATGGTATCAGCTTCTATTACATGGATTTCCGGCCCGGCTTCAGGCAGGGACAGCGGGAAGCCAAAGAAATGGGACTCTACCGTCAGAAATACTGTGGCTGCATAATCTCACTTCAGGCTTTTGCGATGTAACCTTAATATAAATTAGCTAGCGGAACTCAAAACATGATACATCGCAAAATGCCCCACTTGGAAATCCCTAATTTCGTTTCCATGGTAAAATGTGTCTTCACGATAATATTACAATATAGTTAAAAAAAAATTAAGGTCGAAGTATTATCGTCAACTATGTCGAATTTTGTGCTATGCTCAAATTACCGGATGTAAATCTCAGGTTATAAAGCATAATCTTACTTAAGACAAATTTGACGGGGTGCCATAATGAAAAAAACTTCTATGATTCTTATTTTTATTCTAATTCTTTCTATCTTTTCGATTGGCAGCACAACTTCATTTGCCGAAGAAATAAACATTGCAAAGGCTGATAAGGGCGTGCTAAAGCAGGTCAAATATTCCGAAGATGAAGATTATGAGGTTATTGCCCTGACGATAGAAGGTTTTAGAGGCTATAATTGCTTCGAGCTGGCAGATCCGTTAAGAATCGTCATTGATTTAAATAGCACCTTAATTTCCGGAAAACCGAAAACAATACAGGTTGGAGGAAAGCTGGTTGACCGCGTTAGATATGCCCAGTTCACAGTTACGACTACCAGAGTCGTTTTGGACGTAAGGGAGGGCTATGATTACTCAATAGAAACGACTAATGATGGTGCAACTATCTATGTAGGTAAAAAGCAGGCACAGGAAGAACTTGATGCACAAAAGGCGATTATGTTCAGCAATCAATTGGGTATCCAATTTATCGAGGATGAATCAAGTGAAGGGCTTTCGCTTACGCTTGGTAAGTATGAGGGATATAGCGTATCCAGATTAACTGATCCGCAAAGACTGACACTGTCTATACCCAATGCCGGTGTATATGGCTCGGACAAATATTTCAGCACAGAAGGAAGCCGGATTAGCTCCGTAAGCTACAAAAGAATAGGTAAGAGCGGTGCGAGTATTACACTGGAGCTTAACGACCAATACCAATATAGCTTTGAGGAAGCCGATGGCCGGCTGATTATGACAGTGGAAAAGCCCTCCTTTAAAAATATTATGTATCATAACTGCGATGACAGAGTTTATTTTGCGCTGGAAAATACAACTCTGACACAGGGGGATAAAGATCTGGAGAAGCTCTACCAAGCCCAATACGATAAAACATCGAGGGACTATACTGTTACCTTCCCCACAGAGCAGACGGATCTAGGCGAGGGCGTGCTTAATATCAATGATTCATATCTTCGGTCCTTTGAGGTCAGAACCAACAGCGAGGATGGAACGACTTCACTGATATTTAAAGGCAAGTCGAAAATTTCTTATTTAATATATACAAGGAGCTCCGGAATCACTGCAATTACTCTGATAAAGCCCGCCGCCAATTCAAAGAAGCTTGTGGTGATTGATCCCGGGCATGGCGGTACTGCAATCGGGACAGCTTATGGGGAATTGACCGAGAAGGAGCTCAATCTTGATATCTCAAAGAGGTTGAATGCTTTATTAAAGGAAAAAGGATTAGCAACATACATGACAAGATCTGAGGATTGCAATGTTGATAATTATGAACGTGCCTATATTGCCGATATGCTCAATGCAAAGCTGTACTTAAGCATACATATTAACGGAATGAATAATAAAAGCATTGATGGTACTATGACACTTTATTACCCCTCCAAAAAAAGTGGTTTTACCGGATGGGAATTTGCTGATATCATTCAAAAAAATCTGGTTTCTACTTTGAAAACAACGGATAAGGGGCTCAGGTCAAGACCGGATTTAATCGTACTCAGAGAAACAACAATGCCGGCAGCTATTGCGGAGATTGCTTTTATAACGAACAGCTCCGACAGAGCCAAGCTTCAAAAAGAAACATTCAGGCAGAGTGCTGCCCAGGCTTTATGTGATTCAGTGGTGCAAGCTCGGTCAAAGGTGAAATAATAGGATAGACGTGGGGAATAAACAGATATGCATAAATACTTATAAAAACAGACGGTAGAATTTATGAATTCTACTGATTTTTTTTGGCTCTTCCTTATGGTAACATTGTGTATGTGTTTTATTACACAGGTGAATAAGGAAATATTGATAATTGAATATAGACAAAGGGTATTTTCGGGAGTAAAATATGTCGGGAAATACTAAAGGCCGCGGGAAATACTAAAACCCGATAAAGTTGTCCATAATTTAGGTGATTATGAAGTTATAATATGGAGGACGATATGAGAAGGTTTATTATAATATTTCTCGTGATACCGTTGATTATGCTTGCGAGCTGTCAATCGCTTTTCTCAGGCAAGTCTAAGGATGAGCCGTCTGCGATTACCGATGGCCAGAAAATGGTCGTGGTTGATGACAGTATTCTTACAAACAGTACAGGAGACGGTAGCGCACCTGCTTCTGGAAATGGTGCAGCTCCGAGCGAGGAGATTGCGATTGAGGGTACTGCGAGCGAGGGAACTGCGAGCGAGGGAACTGGCTATGCAGGGCATGTAGCAGAAACGGTAGGCGATAGAATCGAGGCCGGCGTTAACGAATCGGCAGTATTGGCTGCTCAAAGCAATGCAAGCAGCAGTTTGCTTTATTCGGAATCGAGACGCCCTGTTACGGCGTATTACCAGGATGCAGATGGTTTTCTTGTGCCGGTAACCAGATGGATACAACCACAGCACGGTATTGCAAGGGCTAATGTCAGTCTTACCATTGATAGCGCATTGACCAGAGAGGAAGTGGCCTATTATGGTGTTTATCCGGTAATACCACAGGGTACCGAAATACTGGGTATAGACGTGAGAGACGGTATTGCTGTGATTGACTTTAGCAGGCATTTACTTGATTATGACAGTGCGGTTTTAGAGAGAAACATTATTGCGTCAATCGTATATACACTTACAGGCTTTGAAACCATAGAAAGAGTGAGGATACTGGTTAATGGATATCCACAGGGCATTTTGAAGTATGGAACTGATATTACCTATGACCTGGGAAGAGAAGATGTTATGATCAACAGAGATATTCAAATGCTGATGGGGACACAAAAGGCTGACATATTTTTCCTCAAGCAGGCCAATGAAGGGTATATATACCCGGTTCCGGTATCTGTGGAAAACACAGCAGAGGCTGATGACCTGCCGGAAGCACTGGTGGAGCTACTTTTGTCCACAAAGACAGGCGGGGGTTTATATAGCGAAATACCTGAAGGCGTTTTTTTACTGGGCAGCAGTATTTCAAATGGCGTTATTACACTGGATTTTAATGAGAATTTTTTAAGCTATGGCGGCAGCTCGCGGGAGGAAGGGATTTTGAAACAGCTTGCATACACTTTGCGCCAGTGTGAAGGCATCGGGGCTATAAGGATTATGGTAAATGGACGCAATATCGACATGCCCGAAGGAACGGATATGTCGGCAGGAGTGCCGATCCCCGCCACCATAAATGATGTAATGGATAGATAGGCATGCAGCAAATAGAGAAGTAGATAAAAGAAAGAGAAAAGGATGCTTTGTGTTGGAGAGCTATGAAGTTGAAAAGCGGGGTTTTAAGGGGCAAGCCGGTGCCCATGGGTCAAAGAAGCTAAGGCTGATTGCAGCAACAAAGAATAAGGGTAAACTGGAAGAAATAGCGCAAATAATGGCACAGTTACCCTATGATATTGTTCCGATGGCGCAGGCCGGGGTAAAGGAGAGTATAGAAGAAACAGGCAGCACCTTTGAGGAGAATGCTCTCATGAAGGCGATGAGTGTTTGGGAGATCACAGGAGAAACAGTGCTGGCTGATGACTCTGGATTAGAAGTAGATTATCTGGACGGAGCACCCGGCGTACATTCCGCAAGGTATGCAGGCGAGGGAGCAACTGATAAGGATAAAAACAATAAGCTGCTTGATGCTCTTTCAGGAGTATCCGCAGACAAAAGGACTGCCAGGTTCGTATGTGCTATAGCTGTAGTTTTTCCTGATGGAAGAAGTATTATCGTAAGAGGTACATGCGAAGGAATGATTACATTTAATGAACAGGGCGACTATGGTTTTGGCTATGATCCGCTGTTTTATATACCTGAACAAGGGCTGACTCTGGCTCAGATAGATTCAGAGCAAAAAAACAGGCTGAGCCATCGAGGGGATGCTCTGAGAAAGCTGGCGGAAATGCTTGAACACGAATGGCGTAATAAGGCCGAAACATAATAAGTGTGGAAAGAGTCAGATTGAATACAATACGTTATAACAGATATCGACGGGGGTTACTTTTTTTATGAAAATATTGGTTATAAGTGATACGCATGGAGACACATATAAGGCTGAAGAAGCCATAAAATCAAATAGAGACGTAGATTTAGTTATTCATCTCGGTGATTATTTCAGGGATGCCCAGAAGCTTTCTACTTTGTTTCCCGATATTCCCTTTGAATATATTTATGGCAACAGTGATTTTATGATAGAGGACGTTCCTGCAGAAAAATTGCTTGATGTGAGCGGAAAGAAAATATTTCTTACACATGGTCACAGATACTCTGTAAAGTGGGATTATAGCAAGCTGTTCAGGAAAGCAGAGGAATTGCATGCTGACATGGTATTGTTCGGCCATACCCATTTTCCTCAAATAGTTAAAAATGGCAATTGTTTTTTACTGAATCCTGGCAGTACAAGTGATCCTAGGGATGATTCAGATGAATCCTACGGCATTATCGAAATAGAAGACAATGAGGTTAGACCCAGGGTATACAATATATAGGGCATTAAGGTAGCATCGCAAAAGCCTTATATAAAAATAGATGTAGTTATGAGCAGGCTTTCATGCTCTTTGTCTTTGTTGAGCGGGATTTCATATGTTTCCATTTGCCGGAACGGTAGCGGGAATACACGATTATGGCTCTGGTCGTCTGGTCAAGCACTAAAGCTACCCATGCTCCTATAAGTCCCCATCCGAATATATTCACAAAAAGATATGCAACAAAAACGCGGAAGACCCATATTCCAAAGATAGATGCATACAAAGGATACATCGTATCACCTGCACCTCTCAAGGCACCCGCCAAAGAAAGCTGTGTGGACATTGAAGGTTGGGCAAGGGACATAATCTTCAATACTGTGCCTGCCATAGCGGCCACTGCCAGATCCTTGGTATATAGGCGTGCAATCGGATGTGAAAGGAAAATTAACATAAGGCCGACCGAACAAGCAACTAAGACAGCAATGCGGTGTACAATATCCGCATATTTCTGTGCTCTTTCCTCATCGTCCGCGCCCAGACTTTGGCCAACCAATGTGGTGGCGGCAACGCCGAAGGCCATGCTTGGTGCGAATGCCAAGCCGTTAATATTAAGTCCGATTTGGTGGGCAGCATACCCAAGTGTGCCAAGGCCTGAAACGGTACGCGCAAATAGAATGAGGCCTCCATGTATCACAAACTGCTCAAATGCTGCCGGCAGACCAATGGAAAACACCTTTTCAATTATGCCCCAATCAAATCGATACTTTTCTTTTTTTTGACGAAGCGAGATAACAGAAACATTAGAAAAATAAACAACAGATAATGCTATCGAGCATGCAATTGCTCGGGAAAATGTAGTAGAAATAGCTGCGCCCGCTACTCCTAATTTCGGGAAACCAAGCTTCCCGTATATTAGTACATAGTTACCAAAAACATTTAGCAGATTGCTACCTATGTTATAAAGCATTGGAAGCTTTGTTTCACCGGCTCCTCTTAATGATGCCGTGACACCCATGGTAACAGCCTGAAAACCCAGCCCGGCAGATATGATCTGGAAATATGCCGTTGAATCCTTTATCGTGTCTGCTTGTGCGCCCATGAACATTACTATATACTTTGCGGTAAACACTCCGAAGGCAGTCATTGCAGTACCAAGAAACATATTTACTATAATAATTTGCCTGGTGACAGCTTTAGCTTTTTCTATATTACCGGCGCCAATATGCCATGCTACAAGCGTAGTTGTCCCGACATTAACTGCTGCAAACACGGAAAGCAAAAGCATGAAGGGTTGGTTGGTAAGACCCACCGCAGTTATAGCTGCTGCACTTATTTGCCCGACCATAATCATGTCTATCATTCCGAACAAGGTTGACATAACAAGCTCGATTAAAGCAGGCCAGGTAATCGCTATTACTTCACGCCTCATTTGTATACGATTGGAATGTTCTTGTGGGCTTTCTGATTTTTTTCTTTTGTATAGAAAACGCGGCAATGAAATTA
>CAZQCL010000015.1:0-21679 GCA_964592435.1 uncultured Oscillospiraceae bacterium | reverse complement strand
AGCTTGACTACAGTCCTGGCTGTCATCACCGGAACGATTCTCTTCACGCCCAGCTCAATACACTTCTGTATAATGAAGTCCATTTTATCCGCCTTCGGAATCCCCTGGAAAAGCGTTATCTCTACAGGAGGCTCTGTAACACTTGGCCTGGCGGCAGTAATCCTTGTTATAATACTATTCTTCCCAATCTGTTCAATGACAGCATCGTAATCTGTACCCAGACCGTCCGACAAATTCAGTATGTCGCCCGGTATCGCTCTGAGGACACTTCCTATATGCCTGACATCCTCTCCAGCTATAGTAATCCTTCCATTGTTTGATTCAATCGAATCGGGACTTACAAAGAACCTGGACATTTAAAAACAATCGCCACCCATTCACCCATTTCACCAGTGCTTTCAAGCTGAAAGCCCAATGCTGTATATGCTTTCACAACATCCTCTTTTCTTTCTCTAATAATGCCTGAGGCAATAAGCAATCCACCCTCCTTCAGGTATTTGGGTATCATCTCCGCAAATCCTATAAGCACATCAGCAATAATATTTGCCGCAACAATATCGGCCTTTTGGGGCTCCAAATCCGCCAGCGTTCCCTTTATGACAGAAACCTGTTCGGATACTCCGTTAATTGCACAGTTTTCACGGGAAACCCGTACTGCAACCTCATCTATATCAACAGCGACAGCATGGCTTACGCCAAGCTTAAGGGCTATTATGGACAGAATGCCCGTGCCGCAGCCCACATCAATAAGGGTGTCGCCCTTGCTGACAGTCTTCTCAAGCAATTGTGAGCAAAGCCTTGTCGTTTCATGGCTGCCTGTGCCGAATGCCATCCCCGGATCCATTTCTATTACAATTTCGCCGGGCTGTTTCTCATATTCTTCCCAGCTGGGCTTAATTACCACACTGTCGGAAATGTGAAATGGCTTATAATGCTTCTTCCATGCCGTTGACCAATCCTCATCATCCACCATCTCAAAGCCAGAATAGCCTGTGCCCACTTCAAGAAAATTAGAAATGAATTTCAGCTTCTCTTTAACCAGGTTGGCAAGCTCCTCCGGCATTATTTCCTCATTGAAATATGCCTTTATAGTTACCTCTGTACCAAGCGAATCCATAAACTCCCGATCAGCATAGTCCAGTGAATCCGGGCTTTCAAGCTGCCTTCTTATCTCGTTGGGGTCTTCAATCGCAACCCCTCCCGCCCCTATGGAGGTCAGCATTTCAGATACGGCATCGCTGGCTTCCACTGTAGTCTTTATAATTATCTGAGTCCATTTCATCGGTTTCCTCCAAAGCACCTATTACATCCCAAGGGCATCCTTCATCTTTTCAAAAAAGCTCTTGCGCTGCTCGCAGGCTTCATCACCGCTAATATCAGCAAACTCTCTTAACACTTCCTTTTGCTTATCGTTCAGCCTCTTTGGCACATCAATTTCAACCTTTACATACTGGTCGCCCCTGCCATTTCCTCTCAGATAGGGAATCCCTTTGCCCTTGAGCCTGAAAATAGAGCCGGTCTGTGTTCCTTCAGGCATATTATAGCTTACCTTGCCATCAAGTGTAGGCACCTCCAGCTCTGCTCCCAATGCAGCCTGAACAAATGTAATAGGCATCTCGCAGACCACATCATTACCCTGCCTTCTGAAAAGGGGATGAGCTCTAACGCCTATCGTAACAAACAGATCGCCCTTAGGGCCGCCCCTCGCGCCTGGATCGCCCTCGCCCCTGAGGGAAATGGTCTGCCCATCGTCAATACCTGCCGGTATATCCAAGCTAATCTTCACATTCTTCCTGATCTTACCCCTGCCGTTACATTTAGAGCAGGGATCAACTATTATTTTGCCTTCGCCACGGCACAAATCACATGTCTTGACATTCACAAACTGCCCAAAAGGCGTGCTTTGCTTATATTGCACCTGCCCTGTCCCATTACAATGCTTGCAGGTCGTAGGGCTGGTTCCCTCCTTCGCGCCGGAGCCTCCACAGCTCTCGCAGGATTCATGCCTGCTGATGCTTATATCCCTCCGGATGCCAAATGCGGCTTCCTCGAAAGTGATCTCCAGCGAATATCTCAGATCGGCACCTCTCTGCGGACCGGAACGGCTTCTTGAAGAACGTCCGAAGCCGCTGCCGCCACCGAAAAAGGATTCGAATATATCCCCGATGCCACCAAAATCAAAATCGCCAAAGCCCGCGCCGGCTCCACCAAAGCCATTGGGATCCACACCTGCAAAGCCAAACTGATTGTATCTTGACCTCTTGTTAGCATCGCTCAATATTTCATATGCTTCATTAACTTCCTTGAATTTGACCTCGGCAGACTTATCACCGGGGTTTACGTCCGGATGATACTTCTTTGCCAGCTTCCTATAAGCCTTTTTAATTTCAACCTCAGATGCATTCCTGCCAACTCCGAGCACCTCATAATAATCTCTCTTGGACTGCGGCAAACTATAACAACTCCAATCACAGCATAATTGTCTTTTCTCAAATTGCATATCAAATAAAGCTAATCTGCCATCACTAATTTCCGGAATAACCTGAAAGCGGGACACTGTCGGCATCCATCCGATGATCAGTGTCCCATTTTATTTCCTGCCGGAGCACATCACATCTCCGGCTCATTATAACGTTAATAATACCTTTATTGCAATCCCTTATTCTCTATATCTCATCAAGTACCGACAGTGCCTATTCCTTCTAAGTACCGACAGTGCTTGAATAGCCATTATTCCTTCTTGTCGTCATCCTCATCAACAACCTTGTAATCAGCATCATACACGTTATCCTGCTCCGCATCCTGGCCGTCCGGTGCCTGTTCGCCACCGAAGCCTGCACCCGGCCCTCCCTGGGCATCTGGATTCTGTTGATATATCTTCGAAGATACATCATAAAAAGCCTGGGTCAACGCTTCAGTTGCAGATTTGATTTTTTCATTATCCGTACCCTTCAGCGCCTCCTTCACATTATTAATCTCTGCTTCAATCTTTGCCTTATCATCAGCCTCAAGCTTATCTCCAAGATCCTTCAGCGACTTCTCCGACTGATAAACCATTGAATCGGCATTGTTCCTTATCTCGATCGCCTCTTTATTCTTCCTGTCCTCTTCCGCAAATTTCTCGGCTTCCTTGACTGCCTTATCGATATCTGCATCAGTAAGATTGGAGGAAGCAGTAATCGTTACCTTCTGCTCATTTCCGGTGCCAAGATCCTTTGCCGAAACATGCACGATACCGTTGGCATCTATATCAAAGGAAACCTCTATCTGCGGAACTCCTCTCGGTGCCGGAGCAATACCCGTAAGCTGGAACCTTCCCAGTGTTTTGTTGTACTGCGCCATTTCCCTCTCTCCCTGCAGAACATGGACATCAACGCTGGTCTGCCCGTCTGCGGCTGTTGAGAATACCTGGCTCTTCTTTGTCGGAATGGTTGTATTTCTTTCAATCAGCTTCGTGAAAACGCCGCCCAGAGTCTCAATACCAAGTGAAAGCGGAGTTACATCAAGCAACAGCAAGTCTTTAACCTCTCCGGTAAGAACGCCTGCCTGTATAGCTGCTCCAACGGCCACACATTCATCAGGGTTAATCCCCTTAAAGGGATCCTTGCCAAGATACTTTTTAACAGCCTCCTGAACAGCTGGTATCCTTGTGGATCCGCCAATCAGCAAAATCTTGTCTATTTTCTCAGGAGTCAGCCCGGAATCCGTAATAGCCTGCCTGGTAGGAGTCATTGTCTTCTCAACCAAATCCGCCGTCAGCTCATCAAACTTGGCTCTTGTGATCGTGATATCAAGATGTTTTGGTCCCGAAGCATCCGCCGTGATAAAGGGCAGATTCACATTAGAGGTGGTAACGCCGGAAAGCTCGATTTTCGCCTTCTCTGCCGCTTCCTTCAGACGCTGCATCGCCATCTTATCATTTCTCAAATCTATACCACTTTCACGCTTAAATGTATCCGCCAGATAGTCCATCACCCTCTGGTCGAAATCATCCCCTCCAAGCCTGTTATTTCCATGGGTAGCCAGCACTTCGAACACGCCGTCGCCTATTTCAAGGATAGATACATCAAATGTACCGCCACCAAGGTCATACACCATGATTTTCTGTTCATGCTCCTTATCAAGTCCGTAGGCAAGAGCCGCAGCCGTTGGCTCATTAATAATTCTCAGAACCTCCAGCCCTGCAATTTTTCCTGCATCCTTTGTAGCCTGCCTCTGGGAATCGCTGAAATAAGCAGGCACGGTAATAACCGCCTGAGTAATCGTTTCGCCCAGATAAGCCTCAGCATCTGTCTTCATTTTTTGAAGGACCATTGAAGAAATTTCCTGTGGCGTATAGGTCCTATCGTCAATTTTAACCCTTTTATCTGTACCCATATCCCTCTTAATTGAAAGAACAGTCCTCTCGGGATTGGTAATTGCCTGTCTCTTTGCAACCTGGCCAACCAGTCTTTCGCCTGTTTTTGAAAATGCCACTACCGACGGCGTCGTTCTGTTTCCTTCCGGATTAGCTATAACTACCGGTTCTCCACCTTCCATAACTGCTACACATGAATTCGTAGTCCCTAAATCTATACCTATTACTTTTGCCATAATATACCTCCAGTTTTTGCTTTAATTTTTTATCTTAATTTAAAATAATTCACTATTTTACAGCCTTCAATTTACTAATTCGCTACCTTCACCATGCTGTATCGAATTACTCTATCCTTATAAATATAACCCTTCTGAAACTCCTCCACAACAGTATTGTGTCCGATTGTCTCGTCCTCTACATGCATTACCGCATTGTGACGCATGGGATCAAACTGTTCATTTACAGCTGGAATCTCCTCGACACCAATTTCCTTAAACGCATCCTTGAACTGCTTATATACCATTTCAACTCCCTCCTTAAGGCTTTGCGCCGAGCTATCGGCACAAACAGCCTGAAGGGCTCTTTCTACATTGTCCAACACAGGAAGCAATGCGCTTACAACGTCAATTACGGCATCGGAAAACAGTGATTCCTTCTCCTTCACAGATCTTTTCTTATAATTATCAAACTCGGCAGCTGTTCTCTGAAGCTTATCAAAATACTCCGAACACTGCCTCGTCTTCTCTTCCAGCTCCTTCCTTACACCGTCGAGCTCTTTTGACATCTCTTCATTTTCATCAATTTCGATTTCATTTACTTCTTTGCTTTCTTTTATTTCATTATCCATCTTTTCCTTGTCTAAACCTTCGCCCATAGCCATCCTCTCATCCTTTGATTTTTATTTCCCACCCCGGAAGCAGCTATTCCACTTCAGGAGCTTCCAAACCCAGAAACCTTCTTATCTCTTCATTCATAAACTTTCTGATGTAACTCATTGATGATACTACCTTAGGATATTCCATCCTTGTAGGCCCTATGAGCCCAATTGTGCCGACAAAAGTATCTGCAATATTGTAATTAGTAGTAACAAGACTGCAATTCTTAATGTTCAGCCAATCATTCTCCGAACCTATCCTAATAATGATTCCGCCCTCCGAATCAGACGCATCAAACATTATTCTGCCTATAGAGATCTTCTCATCAAGCATGCTCATAAATTCCTTTGCTTTCATGATATCTCTAAACTCGGGATGGTTCAGTACATTTGTCGTTCCCTCAACGTAAACCTCCGTATTGTCAATTTGATTAATGCAACCTTTAACGCAGTCCAGTATCGGTGCCAAAATCTCCTCCGGGACACCCATTTCAATTTCCAACCCGTTAAGCAATCCGCTGTTGATTTTCCTATTGACCTGTTCGACAGTCAGACCGGTCAGCTTATCATTCAACGCATTGGAAATCATAATCAGTACTTCCGGCTGCAACTGAGCAGATACCTTAATAACACTGTTGCGAATAATCCCCGCATTAGTTACGACGATAACCATCGCCTTGTCCGCTTCTATCGGTACTACCTGCACAGCCTTAACCGTACTGCTCTTCATCTGCGAGGCCACTGCCACTGATGTATATTTCGTAAAACTCGACAAAGCAGCCGAAGCCTGTCTAATCAACTGGTTTAACTCGTTTATGCGCAGCTCCATCGTAGACCTTATCTTCTTGATCTCATCATCCTGCAGTTCATAAGCCTGCATCAACTGATTTACATACAGGCGGTAACCTTTGTCTGAAGGAACCCTGCCCGCCGATGTGTGCGGTTGGGCTAAATAACCCATTTCTTCAAGATCTGCCATCTCATTTCTAATAGTAGCCGAGCTCAACCCGAGCTCGTGTTTTCTGGCAACAGTTCTTGATCCAATTGGCTCAGCCGTATCAATGTAATCATCGATGATGGCCTGAAGAATTCTTTTCTTTCTATCATCGATACTCATCTCATACACCTCGGTTTTGTTTGTTAGCACTCTTCCCTGTCGAGTGCTAATCTACATTAAAAATATCACTTTAACATTTTTTTGTCAAGCAAAATTTTTATACAAACTCCACAAATACCTTGTTTGCAAGATCAAGGCCAAGCCGCGTAAGGCGATACCCTGAAGTATCATAAACAAGCAGCCCTCTATCTGCCAGCATTTCCAGCCTTTCACCGTAAATGCTTCTAAGGCTTTCACCGAATCTTTCCGCAAACTCGCCTTCCGAAATGCCACGATTGAGGCGCAGCCCAAGAATCATATACTCCGACATGGCCTCCTTCTTATCGATGAATTGCATATCTTCATATAGGTCAATGCAACCCATATAATCTGCACCTTGATCCTGTCCAGCATCGGCGTTTTGATCCGGTGCATTGGCAAAGGAGGACTTAACCGCCTTAATATAGTGCTCAATTTGTGCCACATTATTAAACCGATAACTGTCCAAATAGGAGTGGGATCCTGCTCCGAAGCCTGCATATTCGCGTGACTTCCAGTAAACAAGATTGTGCCTGCACTCGTAGCCCGGTCTGGCGAAATTGGATATTTCATATTGATAAAGGCCGTTCTCCGCAAGCATATCAATGGTATAATCGTACATCCTTCTGTCCAGTTCATCCTCTACAGCTGTTATTGCACCGGCTTTGAGCCTATCGTCAAGAACCGTTCCCTCTTCTATTTTTAAATCATAGCAGGACAGGTGCGTCAAAAGAGGAGAACCGTCCCCCTTGAGAGAACCGTCCCCCTGGCTTAGGGATGTAACAGCCTCCAGTGTTTCCTTCCAATCCTTAAAGCTCTGTCCGGGTAGTCCAAAAATCAGATCCACATTAATATTCCGAAAACCTGCTTTGTACGCAGCCTCAATATTTTCAACAAACTGCCTGCTGTCATGGATTCTTCCAAGCCCCTTCAACAGCCTGTCCTGCCAAGCCTGAAGCCCAATGCTCAGGCGATTGACCCCAGCTGCCTTATATGCCTTCAGGTTGCCATAGGTAAGCGTCCCGGGATTACTTTCCATGCTGATTTCAGCTTCGCTGTCTATCCGCAAATGCCTGAAGCAAAGCTCAAGCAGCTCGGCAATATGCTTCGGATCCACCAGCGAGGGCGTTCCCCCGCCAATAAAGATAGACCGCACAGGTCGGTCATCAATAGTATCGGACCTTTTCTCTATTTCAAAATAAAGAGCCTCAAAATAAGAACCGACAAGGTAATCCATGCCGGAATAGGAATTGAAATCACAATAATAGCATTTTGATTTACAGAAGGGCACGTGAATATATACCCCTATACCTTTATCCAAAAAAACACCCTATTTCTGAGCCTTCCAGCCTAATTGTCCAGCTTGAGCACACTCATGAACGCTTCCTGGGGCACCTCCACCGAGCCTACCTGCCGCATGCGCTTCTTCCCTTCCTTCTGCTTTTCCAACAGCTTCTTTTTTCTCGAGATATCGCCGCCGTAGCATTTGGCTAAAACATCCTTCCTGTATGCTCTTACCGTTTCCCTGGCAATGATTTTGCCACCAATGCAGGCCTGTATCGGGATTTCAAACTGTTGCCGCGGTATTGCATCCTTCAGCTTCTCCGCAATCCGTCTTCCTCTGGCATAAGCCTTTTCCGAGTGGACGATAAATGAAAGGGCATCTACAATTTCTCCATTGAGAAGGATGTCCAGCTTTACAAGGTCGGACTCCCTGTAGCCAATCAATTCATAGTCAAAGGACGCAAATCCCTTCGTTCTGGATTTCAGCGCATCAAAAAAGTCGTAAATAATCTCATTCAGCGGCAGCTCATATGTAAGCATCACCCTGGACTCATCCAAATATGACATATCCTTGTATGTACCGCGCCTTTCCTGAGAAAGCTCCATAATGCTGCCCACATAATCAATAGGTGTCATAATGGTCGCATTAACCATCGGTTCCTCCATTTTATCAATAGAAGTAGCAGGAGGCATATTTGTAGGATTATCTATCTCCAAAACCTGACCGTCCGTCAGCTTAATTCTGTAAATAACACTGGGAGCAGTTGTAACCAGATCCAAATCGTACTCTCTCTCCAGCCTTTCCTGAATAATCTCCATATGCAAAAGCCCGAGAAAACCACATCTAAATCCGAAGCCAAGGGCGTTCGAGGTCTCCGGTTCAAAGGTAAGAGAAGCATCATTTAGCTGAAGCCTCTCCAAGGCATCCCTAAGGTCGTCATATCTGGCTCCGTCCGCAGGATAAATGCCGCAGAACACCATGGACAGCACCCTTTTGTAACCGGCAAGCGGCTCAGCTGCAGGCCTGTCCGCCAGCGTAACAGTATCGCCTACTCTTGTATCCCTTACATTCTTAATGCTGGCCGAAATATAGCCCACCTCACCGGCAAGCAGCTCAGTAGCCGGTGAATACTGGCCGGGTCTGAAGTATCCTATCTCATTTACCAAAAATTCCTTTTTGGTGTACATCATTCGAATTGTATCATCGGGCTTGACTGACCCCTCCATCACTCTGGTGTGAACAATGACACCCTTATAGCTATCATAGAAGGAATCAAAAACCAAGGCCTTCAGTGGGGCATTTTCGTCACCCTTTGGCGGTGGTATATGCTTGACAATTTGTTCAAGAACAGCTTCGATATTCAACCCGTTTTTAGCCGATATTTCCGGAGCCTCAGAGCAATCCAGCCCGATTACATCCTCAATCTCCTTCTTGACATGCTCCGGCTGTGCACCGGGCAAGTCGATCTTATTTATAACAGGTATGATCTCAAGGTTATGCTCCAGTGCAAGATAAAGATTGGCCAGCGTCTGCGCTTCGATACCCTGTGCCGCATCCACCACAAGAACTGCGCCCTCACAGGCCGCAATGCTTCTGGAGACCTCATAATTAAAATCCACATGGCCGGGGGTATCAATAAGGTTCAATATGTATTCATGCCCATCCTGTGCCCGATATACCATTCTGACAGCTTGAGCCTTGATAGTAATCCCGCGCTCACGCTCAATGTCCATATTGTCAAGGACCTGTTCCTGCATCTCTCTTTGCGTAAGAACGCCTGTCATTTGTATCATGCGGTCAGCCAGTGTTGATTTCCCATGATCAATATGTGCTATTATACAAAAATTTCTTATATACTCTTGCCTGTTGCCTGACATCAAAAATTCCCCTTGTATCTCAATAATTTTTATTTTGCATCAATATGTTATTATAGCATGAATTTTGGCGGGTGCATATCTGTGCACCCCATTTTTCACCCAAAAACCTCGCTCAGCTTTTCTCTGAGAGCTTCTATATCCCTGTTGATATACTGTTTATTCAGAATAATCCTTCGGTTCATCAGCGTTATTTCGATACTGTCGTCATAGTTGTTGACAGCAACGATTGCAGCACCCTTATTATCGTCGATAAGATGGTTTACACCATAGTCTGCCGTCATAATACCGAAAAAAAGCAGAAAAAAGAACAACAATATTGCTGCTATTGTTCTTTTTCTTGTAATCCTTTTTCGTCGAAACCTTTCAACTCTGCTGGACATAGGCTGCTCTGATCCTTCCGGGGTTTTAAGCTGCATGCTTTCATCTATTATTTCCTGTTGAGCATGATTTATTAAGCAGCTTAAAAAAAATCCTCACTCTTCGGTCATCACTTCATTGAGCGCCTCCGCAAGGTACTTCGTGCTCTCCAGACATTCACTTAAAAGATTGCCGTCCCCGCCTACCTCTATCAGAATTGCATGATTTGAAATTTGCTGATTATAACGCTTGCCGGTAACCCACAAAGGTTTTGCAAGACCTGGGTACTTTTCGTTCAGCTTTTTCTGAAGCTTCAGTACAAATTTCAGGTTTTCCTTCCACTGAGGATGGGGCAAAGTACCTTCTGAGCCCACTACAAACATAATCTGAGCCGCATTCTTCCCATTTATCTTCTTAACCATCCGTAGCTTTGGTTTTTCATCTCCCACTGCATCCCTGTGCAGATCAATGAACACTTTAATCGATGGATAGCTCTTTTTGTAGCTTTTCAATGTATCAATGGATAGGCCATATGCCGCAGATCGACTCTTGTCATGCACCGTTCCGTTGTGCAATGTATCAATACCATACTTTTTCAAATTGCGTGCCAGCTCTTCCCCGACCCTCACCACGTTATATTTTGGGTTAGAATTAAAGCTGGGCACACCCTTCTTCCCCAAATCCGACTCTCTGAGCACATAGCTTTCAGAGGTATGAGTATGGTAGATCAGCACCTTCGGCCCCTTCTTTGCAAAATTTATATTGAGAGGTTTCTTCAGCAGTCCATCGATATCGATATTGTGCTTTGTAAAGTTTCGAATTACTATTTTATCCGAAGCCACCAAAGCGCTGTCATCTTCGTCCTCGTCCTCCTCCTCATAGGCAATACTGCTGACCGGTTGCCGATTGGTGCCCTCTCCACTTATGCCTTCTCCGGTTTTGGGCAATTGTCCCGCCCCATCGCCACTCTGGCCGGGCCCTTCAGCCCCTTCCTGCCCCTTGCCTGTATCTTCACCTTGACCCTGACCCTTACCTATGCCCTGGCCTTTACCGTCACCAGTGCCCTCACCATATTCATTGCCTGCGTCCTGACCTTTACCGTCGCCTGCGTCCTGACCATTTGTACCATCTCCTGTTCCCTGTCTGCCTCCATCCCCACTATCCGATCCTTCACCGTCCCGACCGGCTCCTGCATCAGCATCAGCATTCCCGTCCTTACCTGGAGCGTTCACCCCTGTTCCATCCGTACCCGGAGCATCCTGATCGCTCTTATATTCCCTGTTGTAATAGCTCATAAAAAGTGGTGACTGTACATTAAGGATTGTAGCGGGTGAATTCAAATCGAAATTAAATATCCTTACGAACAGCTCCTTTATTTCCCCTGACAACGAAACACTGGTCTTTCCGCTGTTATAAATGGTCTCAATTATTGGAATCGAAATATTTATGGTATTCTTGAAGCTCTCTGAATCCACCTTTTCAACCAAATTAACATTGAGCTTGTACCAAAGGTTCCCAACCTGAACCCCTATCATAACTGCAAGTATACAAAGTAGTGTAATCAAAACAATATTGGAAATTTTATTGCTTTGTTTATTAAAGACCCTTTGCTTATGCCTATTTTCCATGTTTCCTCCAGCCCATTGTGAAACTTCAATAACCAAAGTATAAATTGAAGTATCAGTCATATAAAATCATATTCGATAGGCCGGATATATTATGACAAGTTCGGGTACTTTTCCCGTGATAGAATTTATAGATAATCAGCAGCAGCCATCATCAGCTTTATTCTGTTAAGCTGGTTTACTTCACTGGCACCCGGATCATAATCCACAGGCACTATATTAGCTGCCGGGTACTCTTTCTTTATTGCCTTTATCATACCCTTGCCGGTCACGTGATTGGGCAGGCAGGCAAAGGGCTGCATACAAATAATATTAGCCGCGCCCTCTTCAATCAGCTCAATCATCTCCGCCGTCAGGAACCACCCCTCGCCGGTGCAATTACCCAGCGACAATACCTTTGAGGCCTTCTTCGCCAACTCGTAAATTGAGGATGGCGCATGGAATCGCTTACTGGCAGCCAGAACCTTTTTCATATGCCTTCTGTACAGCTCCATCCCTTCTATAACCAGATTCCCAAGCAGCTTTTTATAATAGGGCTCTGCCAAATGCTTACACTTAAAATTCGGTCCATATGCACAATAGAGGAAAAAGTCAGTCAAATCAGGCATCACTGCTTCGGCGCCTTCCCTTTCAACCACATCCACCACATTGTTATTGGCAGTGGGATGAAATTTGACAAGAATTTCTCCGACCAGTCCCACCCTGGGTTTACGAGTATCCACTATCTCAAGATTATCAAAATCCCTAACAATTTGACTGATATTTCTCTTGAATTCTCTGTGCCTACCGCTGGACACCGACTCATTGCAGCGCTCCACCCAGCTTTCATAAAGCAGGTTTGCCGAACCCTTGATTTTCTCATAGGGTCTAACCCTGTACAGCACACGCATCAACAAATCGCCGTATACCAAAGCAATAAGCGCCTTATTAATAAGGCCTGGTGTTATCTTGAAGCCGGGATTAGGTTCAAGCCCAAGGGCATTCAATGAAATAACCGGCACCTGTTCAAAGTTTGCATCCTTTAAGGCTTTTCTTATGAAACCGATATAGTTGGTAGCTCTGCAGCCACCGCCTGTCTGAGTAATAATCAGCGAAGTATTGTCCGGATCATACCTTCCTGACTTCAATGCCTCTATCAACTGACCGGTCACCAAAATGGATGGGTAACAGGCATCGTTGTTCACATGCTTAAGTCCTTCTTCCACAGCCTCAATGTCAACAGAGGGCAATATCTTCATATTATACCCTGCCTCCCTAAAAGCCGTCTCGATAAACTGGAAGTGGATAGGGGACATTTGCGGAGCCAGAATGGTGTGCTTCCTTCTCATTTCCTCCGTGAAAATTGCTTTCGTAAAGCTATATCGCTTCCTGTCAAAATGATAACCGTTCCTATCCCGCTCCTCAATCGCAGCCCTCAATGAACGAAGGCGGATCCTTGCAGCCCCAAGGTTGCTGATCTCATCTATCTTCAAAACATTGTAAATTTTCCCGGCCTCATGGAGGATTTCCTGGACCTGATCGGTTGTGACTGCATCCAACCCACAGCCAAAGGAATTAAGCTGCACAAGCTCCAGATTATCTTTGGTCGCCACATAGCTGGCAGCCGAATAAAGCCTTGTATGGTACATCCACTGATCCACAATGCGTAGCGGCCTTGTAGCCTTGCTCAGATGGGTAATGGAGTCCTCTGTCAGCACTGCCATTCCAAAATCCGTTATCAGATTGGGAATGCCATGGTTAATTTCCGGGTCAATATGATAAGGCCTGCCGGCCAGCACAATTCCCTTGCCGCCGTTCTTGTCCAGCTGCGCTATCACTTCTTCACCCTTTTCTCTAATAATACGTTTAAACCGTTCATCCTCCCGCCATGCCTTATCGACAGCAGCCTTAATCTCCCTTTTGCTCAGGCCGAATTGCTTAAGCTCTTCGTATAATCTTTCTCCCAGTCGCTTCTTATCATAATAGGGAAGAAAGGGGTTCATGAAATTTATATTCTCTTCCTTCAGCGCATTCATATTCCCACGGATAACTTCCGAATAGGAAGTGACAATCGGACAATTATAACAATTATCAGCCTCCTCATCCTCTCTCTTTTCATAAGGCAGACATGGGTAAAATATGTTCTTCACGCCGCTCTTAACCAGGCACATAATATGTCCGTGAACCAGCTTGGCAGGATAGCAGACCGATTCCGACGGCATTGTCTCGATACCCATATCGTATACCTTTTTAGAAGACCTTGGCGATAAGACCACTCTGAATTTCAGCTCGGTAAAGAATGTATGCCAGAACGGATAGTTTTCATACATATTCAAAACTCTTGGAACTCCTATCGTTCCACGGGTTGCTGACTCCTTTTTTAAGGATTTATAGGAGGCAAGCATTTTGTATTTAAAATCATACAAATTCGGAGAGCTATCCTTTCGGAGCTCACCACCGATACCGCGCTCGCAACGATTCCCCGATGCGAACATGCGTCCGTCGGTAAAGTTATTGATTGTCAGCATGCAATTATTACTGCATTTATTACAGCGCCTCATTGTGATCTCCGTCTGAAAGCTTTCTAAATCATCAGCCCCCATGATGCCGCTTTTTTGCCCTGCTTCGGATCGTTCACAGGAAATGAGCGCTGCTCCGTATGCTCCCATAATCCCGGCGATATCGGGTCTGACAGCCTCTCTGGCGGAAATGAGCTCAAAGCTGCGTAATACAGCGGCATTGTAAAAAGTCCCGCCCTGCACAATAATCTTCCTCCCCAGTGCCTTGGGATCTCTTATTTTTATGACCTTGGTCAAAGCATTTTTAATGACGGAATAGGAAAGCCCCGCAGATATATCACCTACAGATGCCCCTTCCTTTTGAGCCTGCTTTATACGTGAATTGATAAATACCGTACAGCGAGAGCCTAAATCAACAGGCTTCTGTGCCAGCAGCGCCTCCTTTGCAAATTCCTCCACTCCCATATTCAGTGAAGTAGCAAAGGTCTCGATAAAGGATCCGCAGCCTGATGAACATGCCTCATTGAGCATTATATTATTAATTACGCCATCTTTAACCTGCATACATTTCATGTCCTGACCACCAATGTCAAGTATGAACTCAACCCCCGGCAGGAAATGCTCTGCTGCCTTATAATGTGCGATTGTCTCAATCTCTCCGATATCAACGCTTAAAGCAGCTTTAATAAGGCCTTCGCCATAACCGGTAACAGTAGAATTGGCAATATATGCACCGGTGGGCATGAAACTATAGAGCTTTTTCAATTCTCTGATTGCTGATTTGAGCGGACTACCTCTGTTGCTGCCGTAATAGCTGTACAGCAGCCTGCCATCAGAATCGGTCAACGCAAGCTTTGTAGTAGTTGAACCGGCATCAATGCCCAGATAAGATGGCCCATGATGAGTTGAAAGTTCCTTTCTCTCCACCTTATGCTTTGAATGCCTGCGCTTGAATTCACCAAGCTCTATTTCATCCTTGAAAAGAGGGCTGAGCCTCTCTACTTCATGCACCGTAACGCTGTTAATTGAAGGAAGCCTGTCGCGCAATGACTTAAATCCCATGACCTTCTTGTCCTTTGACGCCAGTGCCGCACCGGCGGCTACAAAAAGCTGCGATTCTTCCGGGAGGATAACCTGATCATCACTTAAATCAAGGGTTTCAATAAATCTCGTACGAAGCTCCGGGAGAAAGTATAAAGGGCCTCCTAAAAATGCTACATTCCCTTTTATTGGCCGCCCGCAAGCTAAACCGCTGATAGTCTGATTTACAACAGATTGGAAAACAGAGGCCGCAATATCCTCCTTTGCCGCGCCTTCATTCAGCAGCGGCTGTATGTCACTCTTGGCGAAAACACCGCATCTGGCAGCTATGGGGTAAATTACCTTATAGCCTTCGGCAAGCTTGTTGAGCCCGGCCGCATCTGTTTGAAGAAGAGAAGCCATCTGATCTATAAAAGCACCCGTTCCGCCTGCGCAGGTACCATTCATCCTCTGCTCTATGCCGCCATTAAAAAATGTAATCTTTGCATCCTCTCCGCCCAGCTCAATAGCCACATCCGTTTGCGGGATCTGCCTTTGAATTGCGCCGGTTGCTGCGATAACCTCCTGTTCGAAGTCCAGTCCGAGCCACTGCGCTACAGAAATCCCGCCCGAGCCTGTCAGTGTGACTGTAAGATCATACTGTTCAAACTGTGCGCAGGTTTCATCCACCAAATCAAAAATGGTTTTTCTGATATCGGAAAAATGTCTTTGATATTTGCTGTATTGGATTTTATCATTCTTGTCCAGTACGACAAGCTTTACCGTGGTTGAGCCTACATCCAGGCCCAAATGAAATAGCTTCCTCATGTAATAAACACCTATATAAACACCTGATTAGCACCCTGTAGATATCGGAAACGATAGAATGCATGCATAAAAGCACCAATAACACAAATCCTTATTGATACTTAAAGCACATTCATTTTATATTAACACAAATACGAGAAAATATGAAATAGCACTTAATTAAGCGTGCCAAACTTGCTGAAAGGATAAAATCTGAAAACTGCCCTTCCCCTTATATAAGCTTTATCAACAGGCCCGAACTCAGTGCTGTCCTTACTGTATTTCCTATTATCTCCGAGAACATAGATTTGACCTTCCGGCACCGTCAAATCGGTAAAGCCCGGTTCATTCCCCAATGGAGTCACCGGCTCGGACTCCGACCCTATCAATGAGAGCTCATCGTTAACGTATACCTTGCCATCCTTCACCTCAACCCGGTCACCCTCCACCGCAATCAATCGCTTGATCAATGGTTTGTCACTATCGGGCAGCTTAATAATAATTATATCGCCCCTATTAAGCAACCCAAATTTGTGCCCCAGCTTCTCTACAAGCAGGTTATCGCCCTCCACAAGCGTTGGCTGCATGGAAACATCAAAAACAATAGTCCTCTGAGCCACAAAGGTCACTATCAGTACTCCGACAATAACTGCCACGACTATATGTATAGCCCAATCAATTACCTCGTTCCTTTGCTTTTTATCCATAATACTGTTGTTATCTGTATTATTGTTTTTATCTGTAATGTTCTTATTTCCCGTAACCCTGATCCTCCTCTCGTCACCTTTACCCGTCAATAGCTATTGTGTTGTTTTTATATGCAATTCAGCCAGCTGCTCCTGATCGACCACATCCGGAGCATTGGTCATCAAGTCGGAGGCGTTCTGTACCTTCGGAAATGCAATCACATCCCTAATGCTGCTTTTCCCGGCCATCAGCATAACCAATCTGTCCAGCCCATAAGCTATTCCTCCATGGGGCGGTACCCCAAATCTGAATGCATCCAACAGATACCCGAACTTTGCCTGAGTTTCCTCCTGCGTAAGACCAAGCAGCTTAAACATCCTTGCCTGCAGCTCCTGCATATGTATCCTGATGCTACCGCCGCCAAGCTCAGTACCATTGAGCACAATATCATAGGCCTTTGCACGCACTCTTCCCGGGTCGCTTTCCAAGTAGTCCAGATCCTCGTCCATAGGTGAAGTAAAGGGATGGTGCTTTGCAACCCAGCGTTTCTCTTCCTCATCATACTCCAGCAGTGGGAATTCAGTAACCCAAAGGAACTTAAATTCATTTTTATCCAATATATCAAGTCTTCCTGCAATCTCAACCCTAAGCGCACCAAGGGAATCATATACCACCTGATTGCTGTCTGCCACAAAGCATATCAAATCACCCTGCTGCGCGCCGGTACGCTCCAGCAGGGATTTCATTTCATCATCACTGAAGAACTTGCTTATAGAGGATCTAAGCCCATCCTCCCCAACTGCTATCCAGGCCATTCCTTTTGCCCTATACGTTTTAACAAACTCAACAAGGCTGTCTATCTCCTTCCTGCTAAACCCTCCACAGCCCTTTGCATTAATAGCGCGGACGCTTCCCCCATTGTCGATGGCATCCGTGAAAACCTTAAAGCAACAATTAGCAACCAGATCAGACACATTCACTAATTCCATCCCAAAGCGCATATCAGGCTTATCCGATCCAAACCTGTCCATTGCCTCCTGATATGTCATCCGAAGCATGGGTGTGTGAATATCGATTCCCAGCGCCTCCCTGAAAGCCTTTTTGATAAATCCTTCATTAACTGCTAAGACATCCTCCACCTCAACAAAGGACATTTCCAGATCAATCTGGGTAAACTCAGGCTGTCTGTCAGCCCTGAGATCCTCGTCTCTGAAGCATTTAGTTATCTGCATATATCGGTCAAAGCCCGATACCATCAGAAGCTGCTTGAACAGCTGCGGCGACTGTGGCAGGGCAAAAAACTTTCCGGGATGAACCCTGCTTGGCACAAGATAATCCCTGGCACCCTCCGGAGAGCTCTTGATAAGCATCGGCGTCTCAATTTCTATAAAACCCTTAGCATCAAAGTAATCCCTGGCAATCTTAGCCACCCTGTGACGTAGCAACAGTCCCGCCTGCATATCATGCCGCCTCAAATCCAGATACCTGTACTTAAGCTTCATAGCTTCATTTACTGCAGAGCCCTCTTCAATCTGTATTGGCGGAGTTTCTGACGCGCTGAGAATCCTCAGCTCAGACGCGGCAATCTCAATCTTACCTGTCTTCATAGACGGGTTGACCGCCTCTGGCGCTCTTGCCACCACTTCCCCCACAACAGCCAGAACAAACTCATTTCGTATTCCTTCAGCCTTTTCAAATAACTTCCCATCAGTAAGGCTGTCGAATACAATCTGCAGCAATCCTGTCCTATCCCTCAAGTCCACAAATAACAGGCTTCCCAGGTTCCTGCGCTTGTGTGCCCAGCCCATAACAGTCACTTTTTTGCCCACATCCGCGTCAGTGATCTCAGTACATCTATGCGTCCTTTTCAAACCGTAAATTGTCTCTGCCATAATGTCAACTCCTGAATAAAGTATAAATCATGTTATTTTTTCTGTGCCGGATCTGCCGAGCTTGATCTAGCCGGTTCCGGAGCCACCTGCAAGGATTTCTTCAGCCTGTCAATAATCGAATCCAAGCTAACATCCTTTTTCTCACCGGTTCGCATATCCTTCAAAACTCCCTTGCCGGAATCAATTTCATCATCGCCCAGCACAATAGTATATAAAAATCCTTTTTTATCCGCATATTTCATTTGAGCCCTAAGGCTTCTATCCAGTAAATCGGTCTCAGCACCAACATTGCACCTTCGCAGCTCATAAACCAGCTTCTGGGCAAATTCTGATGCCTTACGTCCTAATGTTGCAATATAGATGTCCAAAACCGGCGGCTCATCTATAAGTATTCCCTGACTTTCCA
Source organism: uncultured Oscillospiraceae bacterium (assembly GCA_964592435.1). Taxonomy (GTDB): domain Bacteria; phylum Bacillota; class Clostridia; order Acetivibrionales; family DTU013; genus JAAYBT01. The sequence continues at coordinate 2,859 of CAZQCL010000015.1, read as the reverse complement.
GTTCCATAAGCAGACGCTCAACTCCAAGAGCAAAGCCAATACCGGGCGTCGGTGCGCCTCCGCAGGCCTCAACCAGCCCGTCATACCGTCCCCCGCCGCAAATCGTCCCCTGGGAGCCCGGGTTTTCCGAGATAAATTCAAATACAGTCTTCGTATAATAATCCAGGCCTCTCACTATCTGAGGATCTACTCTGTATTCTATCCCCAGATTATCAAGGCCTTCCATCACTCCTTCTAAATGGGACCCACATTCGCCACAAAGGTTCTCCGGCAGTAAAGGTGCCCCCACAACGAATCTTTGGCAGCTCTCCTCTTTACAATCCAAAATTCTCAGAGGATTTCTATCAAACCTGTCTTTACAGTTCTCACAAAGCTCATCCAGGTGCTGCCTTAAAAACACCTTCAGCTTCTCATTATAAGTAGACCTGCATCTGGGACACCCAATACTGTTAATATTCAGACCTGTATCTGCCAATCCAAGTTTCTCAAAAAACATGGACAGAAGGCTAATAATCTCCACATCAATCCCCGGTCCTGCCGAGCCAAATGCTTCCACACCGAACTGATTGAACTCCCTGTAACGCCCTCTTTGAACATTCTCGTACCTGTAGGCAGTGATGTTGTAAAAAAGCTTAACCGGCTGGGACATTGACGCCATACCGTTTTCAATGTAGCTCCTGACCACACCTGCCGTACCCTCAGGCCTGAGAGTTATACTTCTGCCTGCCTTATCATTGAAGGTATACATTTCCTTCTGCACGATATCTGTGGTATCTCCGACGCCTCTTTGAAAAAGCTCAGTATGTTCGAAAACCGGTATTCTTATCTCCTTGTAACCAAAACTGGCGCAGAGCTTGGTAAAAACGCTCTCCACATACTGCCACCTGTAAATTTCTGAAGGAAGAATATCTCTGGTTCCCTTTGGTGCTTGATTGAACATAGCTACCTCCTTTTTTGTACTGCTGCTTTGCAACTATCATCTAAAGCTAATATATCACATTATCGTCCAAAAAACGGATTATTACTTCTTTCATGACCAATTTCCGTGGCAGCGCCATGTCCCGGGTAGACCTTCAAACCATCATCCAGCTTCATAAGCCGTTGCAGCGACGCTGCCATCTTCCTGCTGTTGCCGGCTCCAAGATCGGTTCTGCCAACTGACAATCTAAATAAAGTATCCCCGGTAAACAAGCATTCTCTTACATTATGGCCATTTTCACCGTTGCCGGCTCCCCTTGATGTTGCCATAATGCACATGCTGCCGGGCGTATGACCGGGAGTATGGATAATTTTCAAAATGATGTCGCCAAGGGTCAGCACATCTCCATCCTTTACAGCCAGATCAGCTTCCCTGAAGGACTTTCTTTCCCCGAACATTACAGAGCCGTTGAGCATCGCGTTCTGTAAGAGCGGCGCATCCTCTTCATGTATAACGACCTTGCCTCCACATTTATCATAAAGCTCATTCAAATACAATACGTGATCAATATGTGCATGTGTCATAATAATATATTTTAGCTGTAGCTTATGTAATTCAAGAACCTGCGCAGCTTCTGTGTAATCAACTCCCGGATCAATAACCGCAGCTTCACCTAAATTATCGTTCTCACCAAAAAGCCCGATAATATAGCAATTCGACTGCAGCATCCCGGTATCCAAACACTTTAAAAACAAAGCCAAGCCCTCCCATTTTTCATTTCTTGCTCCTTGCCACTTCAAGGACGCCAACTATTTTTTTCAGCCTCCTAATAATTTTGTCCAACTGCTCCGTATCTATAATTTCCAGCGTCAGATTTATAATAGCCTTTTGGTCTCTGGTCGTTCTGGCATTCATAGCCTTCAGCGGGATCTTCTCTTCTGCTGTGGCATTGGTTATCTCCATCAAAAGCGCTGTCCTGTCGTTTGCAACGACCATAACATCCGCCTTATAAGCTGCATTAGGTGAAGTATACCACTGAACCTCTATCAGGCGCTCATCCTCTGCATTATTCCCGATAATGTTCACGCAATCGCTACGGTGAACAGAAACGCCTCTTCCCCTTGTTATGTAGCCCGTAATTTTATCGCCAGGCACCGGGTTGCAGCATTTCGAAAGCCTTACCAGGCAATTATCAATGCCTTTTACAATAATCCCATTCTCCGGTATGTTCTTCTTCCTTTTTTCCTTGCCCTTGTTGGCCAGAAGCGCCTTTTCCAGCTCCTCCAGCTCCTCCGGCTTCAATGTCTTCCTGTACTCTTCCTTGAGCCTTGCAATAATCTTGCTGGTACCGATACCGCCATATCCAACCGCAGAGAACATATCGTCCAGATTATTAAAATTGTACTTCTTGAGCATCAAATCGACCCATTCAGATTTAAACAGTTGATTGTAGGTTAACCCCTGTTTCTTGAGCTCTTTTTCAATGCTTTCCTTGCCCCGCTGTATATTAACTTCCCTGTTTTCCTTCTTAAACCACTGCCTGATTTTATTGCGCGCCTGGGAGCTTTTAACAATCTTCAGCCAATCGCGGCTTGGTCCGTGTACATTAGCTGATGTCAGCACCTCCACGATGTCACCATTTTTAAGCTTATAGCCAAGCTTCACTATTTCACTGTTAACCTTGGCACCCATCATTTTATTGCCGACGGCACTATGGATAGAGTATGCAAAATCAATAGGGGTAGACCCAACAGGCAAGTTTACCACATCGCCCTTTGGAGTAAACACGAACACCTCATCTGCAAATAAATCAATTTTAACAGTCTCCATAAATTCATTTGCATCAGTAGAGTCCTTCTGCCATTCCATCATCTGCCGCAGCCATTCCATCTTATTGTCCAGCTCGGTTCTACCGGAGATCCCCTCCTTGTATTTCCAGT
>CAZQCL010000014.1:0-24338 GCA_964592435.1 uncultured Oscillospiraceae bacterium | reverse complement strand
ATATAGGATGTTTAGCGCCAACGGCGCGAGTTTCCAATAAAACATCCATATAGGAATAGGAGGGGAATAATATGGCACGAGTTAAAAGTGGTTTAAGAAAACGTGCGAGACACAAAAAGACATTAAAATTAGCCAAAGGTTATTTTGGAAATAAGAGTAAGAACTTCAAGATGGCAAATCAGGCAGTTATGAAATCACTTTCATATGCTTACAGGGACAGGAAAGCAAAGAAAAGAGATTTCAGACAACTTTGGATATCCAGAATCAATGCAGCCGCCAGGCTAAACGGTATGAGCTACAGCCGCTTTATGCACGGTTTGAAAAAGGCCGGTATCGACCTTAACAGAAAGGTGCTTGCGGATATGGCTGTTAATGATGCCCAGGGATTTACACAACTGGTAGAAAGCGTTAAGAATATCTAAAACTATGCATTATGGAGGGCTGAGAGGCCCTCTGTTGTTTTAAGGAGTCTATATGACCAGGTTGACCGGAAGCAGCAATCCGACTATTAAAGTGGTAAGATCCCTAAAAAACAAGAGCAGCAGGGAAGAGAAGGGGCTTTATTTTATCGAGGGAAGCAGATTCGTGGCAGAAGCTCTTGCACAGGAGCAGGCACATATCCAGTTTATAATTGCTTCGGATTCATTTGCTTTGTCCAAAGGCTCCGATGAGCTTTTAAATATAGCTGCACAGAGGGCGCAGCAATGCTATGCTGTTCCCGACAGCCTTTTCCGCTCTATCTCGGATACGCGGCATCCCCAGGGCATTCTGGCGGTTATTAAGCAGGAGAAGCGATATTTGAACGAACACAGACCGGCGAAGGGACTTCTGGTGGTATTGGATTGCATCAAGGACCCCGGGAACATGGGTACTATTATCAGAACTGCCGATGGGGCAGGCTGTACAGGTGTGGTTATTACGGAAGGCTGTGTGGATGTGTTCAATCCAAAGGTACTCCGTTCTACGATGGGTTCGATTTTTCATATACCTGTTTATCACAGCGAGGGAATAGTGCAAACCATGGAGCTTCTTAAACAAAGCGGCTTTTTATTATATGTTTCTCATCTTGAGGGTGCCGTTAGTATATATGAGGCTGATCTGTCTGCGAACATTGGACTTGTCATCGGCAGTGAAGCAGAGGGCGTCAGCGACCAGGCACAACAAAAGGCGGATTGCCTTATCAGAATACCGATGGCCGGCAGAGCAGAATCCCTTAATGCTTCGGCAGCTGCAGCAGTGATGGTTTTCGAAGCAATGAGGCAAAGGGGAATTGCTTCAGAAAATATTCATAAAGCTTAGCTTTTCTTTATCTGGGATATGATTAATGAATTTTTTTAGAGCAGCCGCTTCGGAAAGCGATGCTGATGTATCTTCTGTCTTAATCAGCGTTTCAAGGCGGGATAATGTAACATCTATATTGTCGATTTCCTCATGATCGATTAGGGCAGCCCAAATTCCTTTAACACCCATCCAATCATCATTTATCTGTTTGAGAATGCCTTCGGCTCGATTCCAGTCTTCTGCTTCAATACTCCCTTCTGTTTTTTCGATCCACTGCCCCAATAGGGCAGAATCCCTGACAAGCTTTTGTTGTGCGAACATGCTTATTCCGATAATGAAAATCGTAAGAATAATAATTGTACCTGCTGTTTTAACTGTAATACCGTACCTCATTGTTTTTTTCGCCTCCCTTGATTGTGGGTTGAATGTAAAGCTTTCCTGAAGGGTCGATGCAGGCAAAGAGGATTTGTTCAGGATCGTCATATTGTTGCTTGCGCAGCTCCCGAATAAGCCATGTACGGTCTTTGCCGGCCTTTATCAGGTTTTCGGACAGTAGGCGTCCATCTATAATAAGATCCACGGGGATTCCCTCGTAATCAGTCTTTATATCCATATCCCCAGGATTCAGGGGACGCTTCTGTGACTTTGGTATTACACTGATTTGCCCGCTGGTTTCAAGTATTGCGTATTCGATATCGGCGATATTTGGATAATTAACAATCCTGAGTTGTTCCAGTAAATCATTTAGCGTATACAGTTCTTTTCTCAGTGCACTTTCATTAATTTTCCCTTTTTCAATCAGAATTCTTGGCTTACTGCAAATAATTGCTCTTATCCTTAGACTCTTTAAGGACAATAATGATATGAGCAATTGCGTAATCAAAAGTGTAACTATAGGCACAATACCATTAACAAGCGGAATCCCGGTATTTTGCATAGGTACGGCTGCCAAATCTGCAATCATAATAGCGATGACCAGTTCAAACGGCTGCAATTGCCCGATTTGCCTTTTCCCCATGATTCTCATGACGATAACGACGAGGGTATAAAGAATTAATGTTCTAACAAAAGCTACCAGCATTTTTAGCTACCTCCACACACTAGCTCCGCCATATTTTGTGCAATGCGGATAAAGTTATTCAGAAACAGACTGTTCGAAGTAATTTTGGCACATATTTATGGAAACATATGGGGGAAAAGGTATAGGACGGAATGAATATTACGCTTAAAAATGGTCAAGATAATTACAGCCATTTGCTGTGCATATCTGGCTTAATAATTATAAAACAAATATAGAGGAGGGATATCATGTCGTTGACTGTGAAGGAATTATTACTGGTTCAGGACAGCATCAAAATGACAGAAAATTCAATCAAATTCATACAGGCCTGTTCGGAGATGGCTGTTGATCCGCAGGTTAAGGGGCTTTGCCAGAGTATGGCAAGAGAACACCAGCAGGATTTGCAGAAATTGATCAGTCATGTAAACACTTCAACAACAGTACAATAGGAGGTATGAGAATGAACAAATTCACTGATAAGGAAATAACTCAAACTATTCTTAATGAACACAAGCTATGCGCATCTTCTTTGACTAATCTTGTGCTTGAAAGCTCTAATCAAAATTTGAGAAATGATGTGGCGGGGATATTGAACAGAACATTCCAGCACCAGAAAAACATATTTGATTTGATGTCACAGAAGGGTTGGTATACAACACAGCAAGCCAGTGCACAGGATATTACTATGGCAAAGCAGGAAGTCAGTAAGATACAGTCTTCAATAAACATAATGTAGATAGACATAAAAGAGGAGCTGTCACAAAGTATTCAGTGCACAGCCCCTTTTTTTGTTTATTTATTTGTTATTGCTTATCGTAATTGTTCCCGGTATAAGTTTCGAATACCTTCTTGACTATATTTCCACCGATTTTGCCAGCATCTCTCGATGAGATATCCCCATTATAACCCTGCTTCAAATTTACGCCTACCTGGTTGGCGATTTCATATTTCATCTGGTCAAATGAAGTTTTGCTATTACTATTGTTTTTTGCCATTTTATCACCTCCTCAATATTTATTGTGTCAAAAAAGGAGATGAATATAGCTTGTAAGATTTGGCTTATGATTTTGTTATTTTGTTATGATTTCTCCATTCTTCAAAATAAATGTCGCATTCATTAAGCTTTCGGTAATTTCAATGGAGTTGCCGCCTAATATTATAGCGCAGTTTGGGTATATACGCTTGCTGATTTCGATCTCTCCATTGCCTTTTGTTTTCAGATAAAAGGACAGGGCTTTTCTTTCCTCTTCCAATGCTTTGATTTCTTCTCTTAGAATAAAGAGGTCTGAGCTATTATCCGATCCAAATATATTTTGCTGCTTCACTTTCTTCTGTTCTGTTCTCTTTACACTTATTTCGTGAAGGACTTTGTCGAGCCTGTCAAGAAGGGACTTTCGATCAAAGCCCGTTACTTCAATTGTAGTTCGTCTCTCCTTGTCGGAACCACAGTAGGGTACGGATACATGTATTTCTGATTTGATTGAGCCGCCGATTACCCGGCCATCAGAAGAATCAAAAACGACGTTTTTTGCTAGGATATTGCTATTAAGACTGTAATAACCGATGTGCGCTGTCCCGCCGCAGAGGATGTGAACATTGTCCGCAAACTTTACATAAATATGTTTTGCTGCTTGTATTTCAACCTTTTCTCTTGCAGACACGCCGCCTTTTATATAGATACTACCTTCGGTGCTAACAAGGCTTTTGATATTGCTGAGTCCGTACTGCCCGTTTATTTCAATGTCTTTTGTAGCCTCTACGGAAAATCCATCAAGGATTGTTCCGCTAATAGTCAAGTAACCATCGAATTTTATATTACCTGTGGAAATACCAATGTCGCCTTTTATCTCCAAATGGTTAGAAACGGCGATTTTGCCGTCAGTGTAATTTACAGCGCCACTAAGGCGCGAATATAAAACTGTCTTACCGGGGTAGGAAACCTCTTTTACAGTGCTTCTGTCATATTGGAGGGGGACGTTTCTTCCCCTGATAGGTCGTATGACCTCTCCCTTAACTGTTTTACCGGGCGTGCCCTCGGTAGGCTCAATTCGTTCACCCAGCCAGTCTCCGGGGTTGACTCTATTTATGAGCCTCAAGTCATAGAAGTCTACTTTGCCATCAACTCCTATTTCGGGCTTTGATTCCATCAATTCAAACATTGTAACGATTGCATCCGAACCGTCTATGGCCTTGGTGCCCCTTGCGATGATGTAAGGCTTGCCAGGTTCTATTTTTTCTCGAAAAATGTTCAGGTTGATTCCATGGACGATTTCCTTATTGGAAAGCAAGGTTACGGTTTCCTGCACGAGCATGTCTCTTGAATCCTCTTCGAGATCCGGCAAGGGGAGATTAAACGATATGGTGGCTGTGAGCCCATCCGGTGAAAGCTCGAGCTGTAGTCTTTCTTTCAATCTGCCTATTATTTGTGGCTGTACAGGAGCATTGGCAATGGAATTGCGGAGCATGTTCACATTAGTCAGGTTTATTTCAGGATGTTGTGCAAGTATCTGCGAAAATTGGTTAATCCCGAACCCCTTTTTAAATGTTTCCAGGTAAATATCATTATTTTCACCAGTGATGCGAAGATACTCATCGTTATAAATAACAATGACACTCATAGCTGTACTCCTTTCCATTCTTTTCGTTTGCATACTCCTACTATTTTTATCGGCAGAATAGCCATATCACAATATATTATTTGTCGAATATTGTCGCTTTTTTTCTTAGCTAAGGCTTTTGCGATGCAGCCTTAATATGATTCAGCTAGCGGAACTCAAAATATTCTACATCGCAAAATGCCTAGCTATTTTTTGCTAAGTTTTTACTGAATGGTTCGTCATAACAAAAGGAAATAATATTACACTATGGAGATGATGAAACTGAATTCACCTGTAAAAATAGTATATACAGTATTGGTTTTATTTATGGTATTGGTATTAGCTATTCAAATTGTTTGTGCAGATGGCAGCCTTGAGTTAAGACCACCTGTTATCAACGCACAAGCCGCAGTAGTTGTTGAAGGGTCAACGAAACGTGTTTTATTTGAAAAGAATGGAGCGCAAAAGCGTTCCATAGCAAGTACAACGAAAATTATGACAGCTATTGTCGCGTTGGAAAACGCAAATGCAGAAGAAGAGATTGTAGTAAGTAAAAGGGCAGCAAGCATAGGTGGCTCTGTTATTGGATTGCAGATGGGTCAGAAATTCACATTAAAGGAAATGCTGTATGCCATGCTTATGGTTTCCGCTAATGATGCGGCAATTGCCATTGCTGAGCATATCGGAGGGACAGTCGAGGATTTTTCTAAGATGATGAATAAAAAGGCCGAATCTTTGGGAATGGATAACTCCCATTTTGTCAGCCCCCATGGGCTGGACAGGGAAAATCAGTATTCCACAGCCTATGATTTGGCTGTAATTACGATAGAGGCACTGAAGAACCCATTATTTGCTGAAATTGTGTCTACGAAAAGCTCATATATTCCGGGACACAGTCTGTGCAATACCAATGAATTGCTTGGGAGCTGTCCGGGTGTGGACGGCGTAAAAACCGGCTACACCGGAAAGGCAGGAAGATGTCTCATAACGACAGCAAAAAGAGGGGATATGCGCCTGATTTCGGTAGTCCTCGGTTCGCCGACAAGAACGGCAAGAGCAAATGCCAGCAGGGATCTGATAAATTACTGTTTTGATAGCTACAGCATGGAAAAGCTGCTGAATGCAGGGGACGTTTATGCCCAAGTGCCTGTATACAGAGGGATCGAGGGCCATGTTAGCCTAATAGCGGATGAAAGTGTTATTTTACCATTGAGTAAGGCTGAGCTGGAGATGCTAAAGATGAACAAATGCGTACCGGAGGTGTTGAATGCGCCTGTTTACGCGGGCACAGACACCGGCTTTATTAAGTATGAGGTAAATGGAAAGGTGTTGGCAGGAAGCATACTAAAAACATCAAAAAATGTACGGAAGAAGAAAATGCTGGATTATCTGAAGGATGTGCTGTACTCCTGGGGAAAGGTCATGAGGGAGGGTATTTTTGCCTATCAACTGTTTTATGGTAGCAACATCCATTTTCACACCTTCCACACCCTATTACGCGGCCGAATTTAATAATCATTGCCACTGCACCCTTGATGATGTAATCTAATTAAGTACCGGGAAGATGGACGATAATAAAGGAAAATCATGCAGGGCTAAAATTGTCTAAGATGAATTATTGATATTATCTTGGATATATTTCTTTAGTGAGAGTAGAGAATATGAGCCACCTTGAATAAATACAGGTGGTTGGGTATAATAGCCTCGTTGCGAGGTATTTATGAAAACTCTTATTGTTGCATTGAATTCAAAATATATACACTCAGCACTGGCACCATGGTATTTGAAGGCGTCCTGCGGTTCCAGCTGTGGAGAAGTCTGCATAGCTGAGCACACAATTAATGAAAGGCTTGAGGATGTTCTATCGTCAATTTATCTGCAAAAGCCTGATGTTGCAGCTTTTTCCTGCTATATCTGGAATATTTCATTTGTCTTGAAGCTGGCGGCAAGCCTGAAAAAGGTATTGCCTGAGCTGATTGTTATACTCGGGGGACCTGAAGTATCCTATGATGCAGAGGATATTTTAAGTAAGCATCAGTCTGTTGATTATATATTGGCCGGGGAAGGAGAGGAGTCCTTTCATGAGCTCCTGGCTTGGCTCAGGGATAATGACCGTTGGGGTGACGATCGTGGTATTGATATACGTTACGTAGAAGGGTCTTGCTCCGATGATGGACGTTATGCTGATGGTTGTTACGTTGACAGTCGCTGTGCTACAGGTCTTTGTGTAGAACCTGCACAGATCAAAGGCCTGTCATGGCGTTCAGAGCAGGGCATTGTTGTGGGTTGGCCTGCATATGTGGAGAGCCTTGATAAGATACCTTCGCCTTATACTGATGAAATGCTTCAGTCGATGAAAAACAAGATAGCCTATTATGAAAGCTCAAGAGGTTGCCCCTTTTCATGCAGCTACTGCCTTTCGTCAGCATCAAAGGGCGTTAGATTTTTTTCGTTGGAAAGGGTTTTTGCCGAACTGGATAGACTGGCTGCGACCGGTGTCCGACAAATTAAGTTTGTGGACAGGACCTTCAACGCCAACGCAGAGAGAGCAAAGGCAATCATCCGGCACATATTGGAGATGGATAAGTCAGAAATAGACTGCAATTTTCATTTTGAGGTTGGAGCGGATATTTTTGATGAAGAAACGATTCAATTGCTTCAGAATGCGCCAAAGGGTCTCTTTCAGTTGGAAGCTGGAGTGCAGACTGTCAATGAAGAGACGCTTGCTGCAGTGTGCAGAAAAACAGATCTGACAAGACTGTTTCGAAATCTGTTCAGTCTAAAAAAGCATAACAATGTTCATATACATACTGATCTAATAGCAGGCTTGCCATTTGAAGACTACAATTCTTTCGGAAATTCATTCAACAGTGTGTATGCTGTGAAGTCGCATCAGCTTCAGCTTGGATTTTTGAAGTTTCTGAAGGGGACAAGGCTAAGAAGGGAATCGAAGGAGCTGGGTTTTGAGTTTAGTGATTTTCCACCCTATGAGGTTCTTTCGGGTAGAGATATCTGCTTTGATGGGCTGATAATGCTCAAGGATATTGCAGAGCTGGTGGAGAGGTATTATAACAGCGGCAGATTTGTACATTCACTGGAATATGTGATAGCGAACTGTTTCAGATCACCCTTTGGTTTTTATGAAGGCTTTGCCCGCTTCCATAAGGAGAAGGGTCTTTTGGAATACTCTTCCGGTCTACGGCAGCTATATGCAACCTTTGACCAATTTGCATCAAAGCATATGGATAAAAAAAGCCAAGCCGTATTTCGCGAGCTGCTGCGGCTTGATTTCCTGGCATCAGACAATAGTGGAACCCTCCCGGACTTTTTACAGAGAAGTGCAAGTCCTGGTTTTAATGACCAACGGTACGACTATCTCAAGGATATGGATCGTGTCACAGAAATAATTCCGGAGGCTGCCGGTATGTCCACTAAGCAGCTCCTGAAAAAAGTCCACTTCGAGCAATTTCTCCCCATATTGGGGGACGGTTTTCCCAAGGGGGACAATAACCCTGAAGGCAGAATAACGCTGCTTTTCAACTACATTTCAAAGGATAAGGTAACAGGTCGTTATCGATTTTTTAAAGTCTTTTAGGGCTTATTTATTTTTCTGTATTTTCAAATTTGTTATATTCTTAGCAACTCTTCTTCATAAAATATCAAAAAAATATATTATTTACTCTTTTAAATTACCATAATATGGTGTATAATTCCATTAGGTGTTAATTTATGTAACTTATGAATTATTTTACAAGATTGGAGCTGCCTTATATGCAGGTTACCGTCGAAGTGCGTAAAACCAAGGGAAACAAGGGAAGCATTACAGTGGAGGCTTCTATAATAGTACCTTTGGTTATACTCAGTATCGTGGGGGCCGTTTACATGGGATTAGTGCTTTACCAAAGAGTATTGGTTCAGTCCGCGGCAGAAGCCGCCGCCGAAGCAGGTGCCTCAGCCTGGCCTTCGGGCACTTGTAACGTGGTTTTGGTAAAGCCTGATAAAGAAAGCTTTGAGGAGTTCAAGCTTTACAGGAGGCTATTTGACAGTGATAAGGAATCCAGGCTTGAAAACATTGAAGAATATGCATTAAATATGGCACAGCGCCATGAACTGATTCAAGCTGTAGAATCTTCCGCAGAAGCGCTTGTGAAGGACTATGCCGTGTACAGAAAGCTGGAAGTGAAAATCTGCAAGAGATACAAGCTGCCATTGGGCAAATTCATGAAGATGTTTGGGGGAAGCGATACTTTTAAAATTGAGGTAAAGGCCGTTTCCACAATTGATGAGCCTGTTGAGCTGATAAGGACTACAGATTTCATTATTGACATAGAAAAGAAGCTGGAGAATCAGTTTCCACAGATAAAAAACCTTGGTGAGAAAAGCAGAAGTACAATAAATGAGATTAAAGGACGGCTTGAGCAATTTATGGACTGATATCGTGGGGGTGAATAAGAGGTCATGAGACATCAGAAGAAAAAAGTTCATATGACATCAGGGCAAATCAGCGTGTTTTCCGCCGTTGTTTTGATGGCGGTACTGATACTTGCAGGCCTGCTTGTAGATATATCAAGAATAAATGCCGGATGTACTATTGTTAAAAGAGCAGCTGATGCCGCAGCCGGGTCTATATTGGCCGAATACGGAAGCAGGCTCAAGGAAGGGTATGGAATTTTTGCTATTCCTATGACAGGTGCAGCAGAACTGAAGGATCAATTTGAAGAAGCTCTGGCATGCAATCTTTCAATTCCATATGGTGAAGAGTTCTACGAGGGCAGCTCGGATCTGTTTGGTTTCAGAATTGAAAAAGTCAGCGTGACACCCATATATAATCTAAGCGAAAATGGTGTTGTAAAGAAGCAGATATTGGAGTATATGAAATACAGAGCCCCGGCAGAGCTGGTGGAAGGCTTTATGGAAAAGCTTATGGCAGTGAAGGATGTGGGCAGGATGTCTGAGGCATATAAGCAAAAGGTCGGTATAGATAAGCTTTTCGGAAGCATGGACAAATCTCAACAGAAGCTGAAGAAAAAGCTTGATGGTATCGGCAACAGTGCAGAGAAATTTGTGAACGGATTCAATCTAAACGGAAGCTGGGAGGAGGCTTATCAAAGCTTTAATGCAAAGACAGCCGACCTGGAAGAATTGAAGGACAGTCTTAGTTCACTTAATGGCAGTATAAAGAACCTTGAGAGCCAAATATCGGGACTAAAAAGCCAGACAGCGGAAAAGAAGACACAAGGTGATGACAGCAGTACAGATAGCGAAATTGGCAAGGAATTAGACAGCGAAATAAAAGAAATCAAAAGCCATTTGAAAGTGCTGGAAAATGAAAGATCGGATATTGAGGACACTTGTTCGGCGGTCAGAAATGAGCTGGGACAATTATGGAATAAGATCAGGTATTCACTAACCGGTGATTATGTTAAGGCAAATGAGGATGCTGTCAGTGAAATAAATAAGATCGTTGAGAAGGGCAAAAAGGCGCAGCAGTCCATCGGTAAGCTGGAAGCTTTTTTAAAGGAGAACTTCGAAGGAGAGGAAGGTACCTTTTCAAAGGATTTCAAAGGTCAGCTCCAGTCGGAGCTTGATAGTCTCAAGGAGCTTGTATTGGATGGGCAAAGGGCGGAAGAGATGCTGAAGGATGTCGGAACCAACAGTGACATTCTAGATGAGGTAGCACAGAGAATGGATGTGTTGGGGGGGACAGACGGTTCTATTATCGGCGGAGTGAGAAATTTACCGTCAGGAGGGTTGCCCTCCGAATTGCTTGATATCATCGGTGATTATGCCAACATCAGCTATGACTATTCCAAGCCTGTCAAGGGCGATGAAAAGGATGATCCAAGGGATGGGAAGGCAGATGCGGTGAAGAAATTCATTGCTGAGGAAATATTTGAGGATGTGAATTATGAGACAGCCGGTATTGAAAAAATGGATCTTCCCTCTTTTACTAAAGTAGTTACGGGCAGCTTTGATGAGGAGGATGAGGCCTTTAATGAAGATAAGCTCGATGATGGCTCTGATGAGGCTGTACAAGGGGCGCAATACAGCGGCAATCTGGCACATGTGGATGAAGATATGGATCTTTATGATGAAGAGGGGATGTTTCAGGAAAACGCGCTGGGACTGATTTCAGCTATAGGGGACATTGCAGCAGGACAGGCAGTCGCACTCAGGGACAGCATTTACTTGAATGAATACATTATGGGATCCTTTAAGAATTCTGTTCTGATACTTCTAAGGGGAGGGGAAAGTGTCAAGGATACAAATCTGCATGGGTATGAGAAGGAGTCGATGGATACCTTTTACAACAGTGAGGTTGAGTATATTCTGCACGGGCAATCGTCGCAGAAGCTTAATGAGATTATGACAAAGAGTGAAATTCTGTTGGTCAGATTCGGGTTGAACACCCTTCATGTTTATACTGACGCAAAGAAGAAGGCAATGGCTACAAGCATAGCCACTACAGTGGCCGGTTGGTGGACAGGCGGAGCAGGTATCCCTATTATTTCTAATCTGGTTCTGTGCGGCTGGGGAATGGGTGAAGCAATAATCGATCTGAAGGATCTTATGGAGGGGAAATCAGTTCCGATCTACAAGATGAAGGGTGATTGGAGGCTTGATATCGGTTTGGCGGCAGAAGTGGGGCCGAAAACTGATAAGCGTCTATATTTCGATTACCATGATTATCTAAGGCTTTTGCTGCTGACGATAAATGAGGATAAGAAGCTGGACAGAGCAGAGGATCTGATACAACTCAATATTGGCAAGCTTAACAAGGGCTTTAAAATGTCGGAAAGCTATACTTATGTCCGTATCGAGGCAGAGGTTTCGATGAAATATTTGTTCATTACCAAGCCTTTTGTACAAAGGGAGTTGAAAACCGGTGATGGAAGGTACATATACAAGGTGCTTGTTTATGAGGGGTATTAGCGGTTTTGAGTATTTCCCGGGCAAGCTGAGAAAAATGGTGGTTGTTAAGGTAAAAGATGCTGCAAAAGACACTGAAGAAGGCACTGCAAAAGACACTGCGTTAAGTAAAGCTGAGAATAGAGGACCCAGGGTGGCTGTAGTTAACACGACTTCCCGGTCAGGTGCGATGACAGTTGAAGCGGCCTTGGTTTTACCGGTTTTGTTGTGTGCGTTTTTCACGGTGGTCTTTTTTATTAAGGCGGTATACACTTATGAATTGATTGGACATGCCTTGAATGAAACAGCTTCTGAAATGGCGACTGCAGGCTATGTTTATCATATCAGCGGAATAAGAGATATACACGATACGGTCAGAAACGGCATCGGGGATAAATCAGATGTTTTCAAAAATCAAGTGAACAGCGTTTTTGATGCATACAACAGCCTTAAAAGCATGGAAAATAGCGTGAAGCAGGGCTTTGATGGCTTGGCTGACAGTGCCGGGCTAATAGCAAATGCAGAAGAGAAATTTCAAAACATTATCAACCAGGCAGAATCAATTGTGTCTGATCCTCTTGAAGAGATTAAGAGCATTGCATGCTATATTGCGGGCGGTGTTTTTGATGATGCCAAGACACAGTTATTTACGCCAGTTACAAAGCTTTATATGAAAAAATATCTTGTGACAGAGAGCATAGCAGATGCGGACGTAAGGCTGAGGTCACTTAATATCGTCGATGGCTTTGAGGGCTTGGATTTCAGTGAGTCCTCATTTTTATCGGATAGCGGAGAATATATCGATATTGTTGTGCGCTATCGAATGAATTTGCCTCTTCCCCTTAAGTTCGCACCGGATCTTGAGTTTGTGCAAAGAGCACGAGTAAAGGCCTGGATGGGAGGCGATGAAACACAGGCTGTGCTGGAGGGCTCAAAGGAGGACATATGGTCATTGAGCAACTTTCAAAGAGGCTTGAAGATTCGACGGCTCTTTGGTGCAAATTTACCGACCAGCTTTCCGGTGATTGCCAAGTTTGCAAATGGGAAGGCCGTGATGATAAAAAGCATGGATCTGACCGCTGCCAGCTACCAGGTAGAGAACAATGCAGAAAAGACTCTCAAAGGCTATCTCAATGAGCTTGTTAAGTATAAGGGTCAGGATAAACCCTGGGGCAGCGATAATATATTAATCAGGGAGAGGGATATTAACAGCAGGGAGTTGCTGCTGGTCATTCCAAAAAATGAATTATCCGATGCCAATGAGAAGCTGCTGTCCGACATGGAAGATATAGCAGCCTCAAAAGGGGTCATGTTGGTGGTGGAAAGATACGGCGTTAAGGGCTCTGCAAAGAGTGATGCGAGCGGATCAAACAAATCAGGCGACTCAGGCGACGCGGGTGGCTCAGACGACTCCGGCGAAGCAGGCGGATAAAAGCTCTCTGCTGTCTATTCCATTCCAGGTACGTCCATAAGGTATTTTAGGAAACCCCTGCTAATATAATTAAATGTGAGCAAACAAATTGCAAATGCCATACCGGTATGTTTCACAGGAGAAGGGAGAGACAGGATGAGGGAATGTGATATTTCCGTGATCATACAAAAGGATAGGCAGGAGAGGGTGAATGAGCATTTTGAGGGGACATTTCTTGATTATGCTGAAAGGGTGAAAAGGAACCCGAATCTGGCAATCTTATCGCATCAAAGAATATTCAATTTGATTTCAGGTGCGGGAACCGAAGTGATAAGAACCGATGAGCATCAAAGATTGAGAAGAATCTACGGAAATGATGTAATAAAGAAATATAAGTTTTTTGAAGACTTCTACGGGATAGATAAAACGATAATGAGCATTGTAAGGTATTTCCACTCTGCTGCAATGGCTGGAGAGGAGTCAAGACAAGTGCTTTACCTAGTGGGACCTGTGGGATCGGGGAAATCCTCTATTATGGATGCGATAAAGAGGGCTCTTGAGAGCAGTGGGGAAATATTTGCATTGAAGGGCTGTCCTATGAGGGAGGAGCCGCTTCACCTGATACCAAAGCACCTTCGCAAAAGGTTTGAGGAGATACTGGGGGTCAGGATAGAAGGCGATCTTTGTCCAATTTGCCGATATCGACTGAAGCATGAATATAATGGTGAGTATGAACATTTCCCGGTTGTGAAGACAGGGTTTTCTATACGGTCGAGAAAAGGCATAGGTGTGGTAGCGCCAGTTGATCCAAACAATCAGGATACCAGTGTGCTGACCGGCAGTGTGGATATTTCCAAGATAGATTTATACCCGGAGGACGATCCGCGTGTACTGTCGCTCAATGGCGCATTTAACGTCGGCAATCGAGGAATTGTAGAATTTATCGAGGTATTTAAGAATGAAACAGAATACCTCCATACCATGATTACGGCTACCCAGGAAAAATCGGTGCCATCACCTGGCAAAGGCTCTATGATTTATTTTGATGGAGTTATTTTAGCGCACTCTAATGAAGCGGAATGGAACAAATTCAGATCCGATCATACAAATGAGGCAATACTTGACAGGATTGTCAAGATTGAAACGCCTTATTGTCTCGAGCTGAACGAGGAAACCAGGATATATGAAAAAATGCTCAAAAGGAGTAAATTCAAAGCACATATAGCACCTCATACAATCGAGATAGCCTCTATGTTTGCGATAATGACCCGACTGGCACCCTCGTCAAAGGTGGATCTTATGACAAAACTGAAAATTTATAATGGGGAAGAGATTGTCGAAAAAGGAATGGCACAGAGAATCGATATTCTGGAATTAAGGGAAGAGGCTTCCCGAGAAGGCATGACGGGGATTTCCACCCGTTTTATCATGAAAGCGTTGGATATTGCATTATCGGAATCCGAGCACAACTGCATTAACCCTATTTGTGTGATGGAAACCATTATAAAAGCTGTTAAGGAGCTTGCTGTAAGTGATGAGGACAAAGGCAGATATGTGAGATATTTACAAAGCTCTATTAAGAATGAGTATAACGGGATTCTCGAAAAGGAGGTTACGAAGGCATTCATATATGGGTATAAAGAGCAGGCGGAAAGCCTTTTCAACAATTACCTGGATCATGCAGAGGCATATATTAGCAAGGAAAGAATTAAAGACCCCAATACCGGTGAAGAGCTGGAGCCGGATGAGCGCTTTATGAGATCCATTGAAGAACAAATCGGCATTACGGAAGCCTCTGCAAAGGGGTTCAGGGGAGATGTAACCGCATACATGTTCTTTGTATTGAGAAATGGCGGGAAGCTGGACTATAGCAGCTATGAGCCGTTGAAAGAGGCGATTGAAAAGAAGCTGACGGTTTCCGTAAAGGAGCTGAGTAGGATTGTTACGAGAGCAAAGGTGCGGGACGAGGAGCAGGACAGGAAATATAATACTATGGTTGAGGAAATGAAACGTAACGGCTATTGCGATCATTGCTGCAATGTGGTTCTAAAATACAGTGCCAATAATTTGTGGAAGGATTAGTGTCATGGCAATTTTCAGGGAGTATGAATCCCATGGGAAGGAACGCTCTGCAGAGGATCGGAGAAGGCATAGAGAGCTTGTAGAGGAATCCATCAAAGAAAACATCAGCAGTATTATCATGCAGGAGAGCATTATCGGATGCAGCGGCAATAAGAAAATAATGATCCCTATCAGAGGGGTAAGGGAATATAGCTTTATTTATGGGAAAAACAAGCGCGGTGTTGCTCAGGGCGATGGGGATGAGCGGTGTGGCGATGTTGTGGGTGATGCACAGGAGGGTAGGAATTACGGACACGGAGGAGCAGACGACTGGGATGGGGATGAAATTTATGAGACAGAGATTACAGTGGAGGAGTTTGTAAACTATCTTTTTGATGATCTTGACCTTCCGGATATGGACAGAAGAAAGCTGTTCTGCAGCGAATCCAGCCGAGCCATTAGAAAGCTGGGATATCAGAGGAAAGGCATAGCACCCAGGCTGGCATGTAAGAGAACGGTTATAGAGAGGATCAAAAGAAGACAGTTATTTCGAAGAAGTCAGGCACAGGGGAAAAGTGACGAGGCGCAGCTGAGAAGCGAAGCCCGGCAGGGTACTCAACAGGATCGATTCCCCTTTTCCAAAGAGGATATGCGCTTTCGTAGGCTCAGACAAACACGGGGTAAGGACTTCAATGCTGTTGTTATATGCATTATGGACGTTTCAGGCTCTATGGATCAGACCAGAAAATATATGGCCAGAAGCTTTTATTTCCTGCTCTATCAGTTTTTGCGGCATAGGTACTCCTATGTTGAAGTGGTCTTTATTGCTCACACTACTACAGCCAAAGAGATTGGCGAGGTGGAGTTTTTTCACAGAGGTGAATCCGGGGGGACATATATCAGCAGTGGTTACGAAAAGGCACTGGAGATTATTGAACATCGCTACAACCCGGAACACTGGAACATCTATGCATTTCACTGTAGTGACGGAGATAATTGGGCAGAGGACAACGATAAGGCTGTCAGAACGGCTGCAAAGCTGTGTGAGGTTTGTAATCTGTTCGGTTATGGTGAGATTATACCAGGTTTTTACTTTGCAGGCAGCACCATAAAGTCAGAATTCATCAAAAATATCCATGAGGATAATTTTATTGCTGTCACAATCACAAGGAAGGATGATATAGCAACAGCGCTGAAACGGATGCTGGAGAAGGATGGAGAGCGAGCGTGAAATTGGTAGCTGCAAGCAAAACAGGGCGAATGGGCAATGGGTGGGAGTTAAAATATGTCGGGCTACAGCTTAAATGAGCTTAAGTATTGGAACGATAAAATAGAAGAGCTGGTTTGCGAGGAAGGCCTTAATTGCTATGATCAGGAATTTGAGCTTGTCAGCTATGAAGAAATGATTGCCTATGAAGCTTATGCAGGGATGCCGTCTCATTACCCTCACTGGAGCTATGGAAAGGCTTATGATAGGGTCAGAACTCTTAACAAATACAATATAAGTGGGCTGCCATATGAAATGGTGATTAATTCAAGTCCCTGTATCGCCTATCTGATGAAGGGTAACTCGCTTCTTCTTCAGATTATGACAATGGCTCATGTATATGGGCATAATGATTTTTTCAGGAGCAACAGGCTTTTCACGTCAGGCAATAGAGCTGAATACACCATAGAGATGTTTAAAAACCATGCTGTAAGAGTCCGTGAATATATCAGTGATCCAAGTATCGGTTATGAAAGGGTGGAACGGGTAATAAACGCTGCACATGCATTGAGAAATCAGGTGGAGCTGCTTTTCTTTGTTGGAGAGTATGGAAGACTCGCCGATTGGGAAAGGGATATTATTGATATTGTAAGAGAAGAGAACCTTTATTTTATTCCCCAGCTTGAGACAAAAATAATGAATGAGGGATGGGCAAGCTATTGGCATGCTATTTTGCTTAAAAAGTTGAAACTGCCACAGCAGCTGCATTTCGAGTTTTTAAAAAGACATAACCAGCTTGTAAAGCCTTTTGACGGGTGGATAAATCCCTATTTCCTCGGTTATAAAATTTTTGAGAATATATATGAGAGGAATCAGAGCACTCCCAGAAAAATTTTTGAAGTGCGGGAAATAGAGCGTGATGCATCTTTTATCAGGAGGTATTTGTCCAGGGACCTTTGCCGCGAATTGAAGCTATATGAATACAAGAAGGATGGGAACGAATATGTTGTTACTGAGGTGGGCGATGAGGATGGGTGGATAAAAATACGCGATACCATTGCCGATTCCTGTGGCCTGGCAAATTTCCCTGTCATCCGAGTGGAGGATTGGAATCATAAGGATAATACGCTTCTTCTTGAGCATATCTACGACGGAAGAGAACTGGAAATCAACCATTCGAAGGAAACTCTTAAGCACCTTGTGGACTTATGGGACGGAAGAGTATTGCTGAATACGGTGGCGGAAGGGAAAAAGAAGACTATTCTTTGCGACGAGCATAAAAGAATTGTGCTGATTAATAGGTAAAATTGAGGCAATTAAAAAGAACTGTTCATTTTATCAGAACAATTCTTTATTTTGGTGGGGAATATTGGACTTGAACCAATGACTTCTACCGTGTGAAGGTAGCACTCTCCCGCTGAGTTAATCCCCCAAAGAGCTTTGCTTTTCAATACCAATATAACATAAATGCAAGAGAAATTACAAGCCCCAGCTTTACAAATAATCCGTCCGTGAATCCGCCTATTAGTCTATTTGGATGCCCTTATCCGATCAGGCAGCCGTAATCCTTACCACTGCAAGCTCGGTAAGATTCTATGGTATGGTATACCATGAATATTCCAATTATGGTAAAATGAAATGTGAGCATAAATGTTAAATTATAAATGTCAAATATTAAGAGGGTGGGCATTTTGCGATGTTACATGTTTTGAGTTCCGCTAGCTAAAGTTTGATTAAGGTTACATCGCAAAAGCCTTGGGTAAGTAACAAATGAAGAAGGTAGAAAAATCATTTTTGATTCTTTTCATATTTACAATACTTCTCACAGGGTGCTCCTTCATCTCGACCAGTGGTGATGATAGCAATACTGCGTTTGACAATAACTTATCGGAGCAAGTATCACAGGAGCAGGCACAAAACGATGACGACGTGCTGAAGGAAGATATAAGGTTTTATCCCGCATTTGATGAGAACTATAAAACCGGAAAAAACATAATATTCGATTTTTGGTTTGACATTCCTGTAGAATGGAATGCAGTCGATAATTCGGATGATGGCTCAACTTTTGATATTTTATCAGGAAATGATAATGTGAGCATCCAAATTTCCGGTAAGTTGATGGATGAGGATAATAAGGATGAAGATCGCTTCTATACTGCCCTTGCAGGTAAAAATGCAACTGTGGAGGACTTTAGGTTCAGAGATGGATGGGTCGGCAAGCACATACAAGCTTCTGATAATGAAGCATACTATGTCCGTGTTGATGGAGATAGTTATTTAATCGTGCATATAAATACAAATAAAGACCCCAAATGGAAGGCGCAGAACGAGGAGATAATCAATAATATCGCATTGAGCACCAGAACGATGAAAGAGAGCCATGGAAAGCATGGCATAGGCGAAGAAACTATAAAGCGAGAGGATCTTCAGCTGGGAGACATTTCAGTAGGAATGACATATGATGAGTTGATTGATGCAATGGATCAATCTCCGGGGGATGTTGTTACAGAGGAATATGAAGGCTTTGCGGCAAAGACATTGTTTTTTGCCGATGGTACACAGGCTTATATTGTTGACGATATCGTCTATATAATTAATGTAACCTGTCCAGATTACGCAACTCCCAGAGGGCTAAAAATAGGTGACAGCAAGCAGCGCTTGGAGGAATTGTATGGCAAACCATCAAATGAATCAGATGGAATTCTGGGATATACATACAATGGATATGAATTGTTTATGGTAGTAATTGAGGATAATAAGGTTTCGCAGATTCAAATAGATTTTGGCGCAGGAGAAATTGAAATTTATTAATATTAGCGTTTAAGCAACCACTTATTGGGAGGATGGACAAGTATGCAAAATGACATGAAGCAATGGCAAGCTGCAGCAGATAGCATTAAGAACCGGATTGTAGGAAATCCTCAGATAGGTGTTATTCTTGGCTCAGGGCTGGGATCTTTGGTGAATGTACTGGAGCAGCCTGTAGAGATTGACTACAGCGAGATACCGGGCTTTCCCCGGACAACGGTGAAAGGACATGCGGGCAAGCTGGTGTATGGAAAATTAGGTGGAAAACAGGTGCTTGTCATGAAAGGCCGTTTCCATATTTATGAGGGCTATGATATCTCTCAGGTTGTTTTCCATGTAAGGGTATTCAGCCTTCTTGGGATTTCCAATCTGCTGGTCACCAATGCGGCAGGCGGAATTAATACCGGGTTTAAGCCCGGAGACCTTATGATGATTAACGATCATATTAGCTTTTTTGCTCCGTCACCATTGAGGGGAGCAAATATTGAAGAATTCGGTCCCAGATTTCCTGATATGTGCAATGCTTATGACGGTGGTCTTATCGGCATTGCAGATGAAGCGGCGAAAAAGCTGGGCATTTTGCTTAAACACGGTATTTATGCCTTTGCGCAAGGGCCTATGTTCGAGACGCCGGCAGAGGTCAGAGCATTACGAATGCTTGGTGCTGACGCAGTGGGCATGTCTACTGTGCCGGAAGTCATTGTGGCACAGCATTCGGGTATGGATGTCATGGGGATATCGTGTATAACTAATATGGCGGCGGGAGTTTCCGGAAACAAGCTCAATCACGAAGAAGTAATGGATACTGCAAACAGAGTAGGGAAAAGCTTTACTGCACTTGTGACCGAAGTTATTTCCCGCTGGCCGGTTTGAGCTTTAGGAATAAGGAGTTTCGACGGGTTAGGAGGACAATGTGCTGGGACTGTAATGGGTTAGGAGCACAATGCGTGAAAATGAATGGATTCAAGTTGTAGTTGCGTGAAAATAGTTGTAATTGATGGTTGATAAAATTTACAAAATGGGATAAAATAAGAGGCGAATAGAGCTTCTTATTTTTATTTGTATGGTAATTTGCGTAGTATATCTGGCTATTTATATTACTTATTGCAGGAGAAGGATGCCGTGAATAAAGAAATTCTTAATATGGATGAGGCGGCTGAGTTATTTAATGTCAGCATCAAAACTTTTATTAAGCTTCTTAAAGAGGAGAAGGTACCTGCCAGAAAGATTGGGAGAGAGTGGCGTTTCAGCAAACAGGCACTTATACAGTGGCTTTCTTCGGGTGATTCACAGCAGTATTCTTCCAGTGACAGCGACACCAAAGATTTCTTCGATCGAATAGCGCCGGAATGGGAGATAATGCGAAGTGACTATTTTGATGAGGATGTGATAGGCAAGCTGCTGGATGCAGAACTGCTCAGAGAGGACATGACACTCATAGATTTGGGTGCCGGGGACGGCTATCTTTCGCGGGCGGTTTCCCCCTATGTGGACACTGTTATGGCAATAGACATTTCCAGTGCGATGTTGAATGAGCTTATTAAAAAAGCTGAAAAGCAAGGACTAAAGAATATCAGGACTATTATTTCTGACGGCTGTGATATGCCATTGTCAGATCAATGTGTTGACATTGTGTGCGCCAACATGTTCCTGCATCATATAGATGAGCCCATTGAGGCGGCAAAAGAGATGTACAGGGTACTTAAGCCCGGAGGCAAGGTGTTTATTGCGGATCTAAAGGAGCATGGCAACCAGGAATTCAAGGAAAAGATGCATGATATCTGGCAGGGCTTTTCTCAGAAAGAAGTTAAGGAATGGTTTGAAATGTGTGGATTTCGGTCAGTGCAGTTTGACAGCTTCAGTGCTGAGGACTCGGACCAGAAGGGCAGCGGCAGGAAAAGCTTTGGCCAGAAAGGCTCCGGCCAAAAGGGAGCTGGTAAAAAAGCAGCTGAGGGCGTATTCGTTATGATTGGGGAAAAGTAATATCTATAGAGCAATATCTATTTTGTGAAAAATCGGGGGAATATATCAATACAAGGGAACAAATTTGCAAAGTAACGAAGTAAGCAAAGTAAACGAAGTAAGTAATAAGTTAGTAAAACTCAAAACTAAGCCAATCACGGAGGTAAATAAAATGGTAAAATGCGATATTAAGGACAAGGCTCTGGCACCTAAAGGGAAGCTCAGAATTGAGTGGGCAGATAATCAGATGCCTGTTCTGAAAATGATAAGGGAAAGATTCGCGAAGGAAAAGCCGCTGGCAGGGATGAAAATGAGCTGCTGCCTTCACGTAACCACAGAAACCGCAAACCTGGTCCGTACATTAAAGGAAGGCGGAGCGGATATTGTACTATGTGCTTCTAACCCATTGTCAACTCAGGATGATGTGGCAGCGTCGCTTGTTGTGGATTATGGCATATCAGTATTTGCCAAGAAAGGTGAGGATAGGGATACCTATTATAAGCACCTTTTGGCTGCCATTGAACATGAACCCGATATGACCCAGGATGATGGCTGCGATCTGGTTGGGCTGCTGCATAAGGACTATGGGGATACGGTATTGAAAAATGTCATAGGTGGAACCGAGGAGACCACAACAGGAGTGATACGTTTACAGAGCATGGAAAGGGATGGCGCATTAAAAATACCTATCATTGCTGTAAATGACTCAGAAACAAAGCATTTCTTCGACAATCGCTACGGCACCGGTCAGAGTACGCTGGACGGGCTTTTCAGGGCTACCAATGTGCTAATCGCCGGCAAGAATTTTGTGGTATGTGGCTACGGATGGTGCGGCAAGGGACTTGCTATGAGAGCGAAGGGAATGGGTGCAAACGTTACTGTTACGGAAGTTGATCATATTAAGGCTCTTGAGGCAGTTATGGACGGCTTTAGAGTTATGAAGCTTGAAGATGCAATGAGCTTTGCGGATATTATTATCACTGTCACTGGAGATCTGAATGTTGTAGATGAGAAGCATGTGCTAACCGCCAAGGATGGCGTGATTATAGCAAATTCAGGGCATTTTAACGATGAGATTAATATTGATGCAATAGAGAGATTGGCTGCTTCTAAGAGGACGATCCGTGATTTTGTGGAGGAATATACGATGAAAGACGGGCGCAAGCTCTTTCTTTTAGCTGAAGGCAGGCTATTGAACCTGTCGGCAGCCGAAGGGCATCCGGCAGTTGTAATGGACATGAGCTTTGCAAATCAGGCCTTGGGCTCTGAATACATTGTTAAGAATGCCGGTAAGTTGGCGAACAAAGTTCACCTGCTGCCTAAGGAGCTGGATTACGAGATTGCCAAGTTGAAGCTTGAGACCATGGGAATTTCCATTGATGTTCTTACGGAGGAGCAGAAGAAATATTTGTCCTCCTGGCAGACCGGGACATGATATAGGGGTATGATGAGGTGCTGATGTGAAGCTGATGAGAAGCCGATGAGAAGCAGGAGGATATATGAATATTATCGTTGAGGGTGTAGATATTTTAGCACCGGGTTCAGCTGTGGATTATGTAAAAAATGCGGATATTGGGATAAAGGATGGACGGATACTCTTTGTCGAGCCCACAGGCAAGGGACCGTTAGATTTCAAGGCGGACAAGAGCATCAGCGGCAAACATAGGCTTGCTATGCCTGGCCTTGTCAATGCTCATACCCACTGTGCAATGACACTCATGCGAAATGCTGCGGACGATTTGCCTTTGGACAAGTGGCTATTCGAAAGGATATTCCCTATAGAAGACCGTCTGACAGATGACGATGTATACTGGGGAACGCTGTTGGGAGCCGCTGAAATGCTGAAGTCGGGAACTACGGCTATGGCTGACATGTATCTGCATATGGAAGCTGCTGCAAAGGCTTTTGATGAAACCGGCATGAGGGTGAACATATCAAAGAGCCCACTGGAGTTTCATTCTGGAGGCAAGGCGCTGGATGTATTTGATGAATTCAGGGATTATTACAGGAAGTGGAACGGAACGGGAAATGGCAAGATCAAGGTTTACCTGGAGGTACACTCTACTTATCTTTTTGACTATGAATCTCTTATAAGGGCGTCAAATCTTGCGAAGGAGCTGAATACAGGGATCCACATACATTTACTTGAAACCGCAAAGGAGAGGAGGGACAGCTTCGAGCAATATGGTAAATCTCCTGTTGAAATATGCGTCGAAACCGGTATTTTTGATGTGCCTGTAATCGGAGCGCATTTGGTACATGTTTCAAAAGAGGATATGGAAATCCTTCACAAGTATAAGGTTAGTGCAGCCCACAATCCTACCAGCAATCTGAAGCTGGGCAGTGGGATAGCACCTATCCCGGCAATGCTTGCTGCAGGAGTTAACATTGCATTGGGTACTGATGGAGCGGCCAGTAACAACAACTTGAACATGCTTGAAGAAATGCATTTAGCAGCATTGATACACAAGGGCATCGGGCAGAATCCCGAACTGGTAAACGCCCGGCAGGCATTTGCAATGGCGACTGTGAATGGTTCAAAGGCAATTGGCTTCGGTAGTGACACGGGGATAATCAGACCCGGAATGAAAGCAGACCTAATCCTTTTAGATACGGACAAGCCACACCTGAATCCGTTGAATGATCCATATTCAGCTGTTGTGTATTCAGCACAGGGTACGGATGTGGATACGGTTATTGTGGATGGTAATATTTTGATGGAAAAACGGGAGCTGAAAACAATCGATGAAGAAAAAGTGAAATACGAAGCGACAGCGGCATCGAAGCGACTCATTGGTGGTTGACATGAGCTTTAAACAGTATTAAAATAATCATATGTTTCAGATGCCAACTTGGCTCAGCTGGTAGAGCAGCGCATTCGTAATGCGCAGGTCGCCGGTTCGAATCCGGCAGTTGGCTCCAGTATTGCAGGGTTTGTGCGGTAGAAAATGCCGCACAAATACCGCATGAAAATAATCCCCAAGGCTTTATGTTTTCGGGGTTTTTTATATGTAGAAGAAAAACCTCGATCCGAGCCGGAGA
>CAZQCL010000013.1:0-24410 GCA_964592435.1 uncultured Oscillospiraceae bacterium | reverse complement strand
ATGATAACCCAAAGTACAGTGTTGAGGAATGCAAGGAAAGAGATACTACATACTCTGCACCTCTTAAGGCTAAAGTCCGCCTGATTAATAAGGAAACCGGCGAAGTGAAGGAACAGGAAATCTTCATGGGAGATTTTCCTTTGATGACAGAGAATGGAACTTTCGTTATTAATGGAGCCGAGAGAGTTGTTGTCAGTCAGTTGGTCAGATCGCCCGGTATTTACTACTCAAAGAAGCTGGACAAAACAGGGAAGAATCTATATTCTGCTACGGTAATTCCGAACCGTGGCGCATGGCTGGAATATGAGACCGATTCAAATGATGTGATGTATGTCAGGATTGACAGGACCAGAAAGCTACCTATTACTGTCATGCTTCGCGCGCTTGGTTACGGAACGGATCTGGCTATTACGGAATTGCTCGGTGAAGATGATAGAATTCTGGCAACGATTCAAAAGGATAATGCCAAGACTACTGACGAGGGTCTGATTGAAATATACAAAAGGCTCAGACCAGGTGAACCGCCGACGGTTGATAGCGCAACAACCCTTTTGAACAACTTATTTTTTGATCCGAAGAGATATGATCTTGCAAAGTTCGGAAGGTTTAAGTTTAATAAGAAGCTGTCCATTGCTTCAAGAGTCATGGGACACAAGTGTGCAGAAAGGATTATCAACCCCGAAACGGGAGAGATAATTATTAATGAAGACGAAATAATTGACAGAGAAAAATCCAAAGAGATACAAAACGCGGGAATCAATTCTGTCTATCTTAATATTGAAGAAAAAAGGGTAAGAGTAATCGGTAACGGTACAGTTGATCTTAGCGCTTTCGTGGATTTTGATACATCGGGTATGGGGATTACCGAAAAAGTCTGTTTGCGCACTCTGAAGGAGATCATGGATGGGAGCGAGTCGGAAGAGGACTTGAAGAAGGCTATAATAGACAATGTTGATAAATTGGTACCTAAGCATATTACAGCTGAAGATATTATTGCATCTATTAACTACCTGGTTCATGTTAATCATGAAGTAGGTTCGGATGATGATATAGATCATCTTGGAAACAGGAGGCTGCGCTGCGTTGGCGAGCTTCTGCAAAACCAGTTTAGGATAGGCCTGTCAAGAATGGAAAGAGTGGTCAGAGAAAGAATGACCATTCAGGATATTGACATTGTTACGCCTCAAGCTCTGATTAATATCAGACCTGTGGCAGCTTCCATTAAGGAGTTTTTTGGTAGCAGCCAGCTGTCTCAGTTTATGGATCAGACAAATCCGCTGGCGGAGCTGACCCACAAGAGAAGACTTAGCGCACTGGGGCCAGGAGGGCTTAGCAGGGAAAGAGCAGGGTTCGAGGTACGTGACGTTCATCATTCTCATTACGGCCGCATGTGCCCAATAGAGACACCTGAGGGACCCAATATCGGATTGATTGGCTCCCTGAGCACTTATGCCCGGATTAATGAATATGGATTTATTGAAGCCCCCTACAGAAGGATCGATAAGGATCGGGGAGTGGTTTCGGATACGATTGACTACCTTACTGCGGACGAGGAGGATCTGTTTATTATAGCCCAGGCCAATGAGCCACTGGATGATGAGAGCAGATTTAAAGACAATAAGGTGCTTTGCAGGTATAAGGATGATATCCTTGAGGTGGAAAGTGATCGTGTTGATTACATGGACGTATCGCCAAAGCAGCTGGTATCCGTTGCAACAGCTATGATCCCCTTCCTTGAAAATGATGACGCAAATCGTGCGTTGATGGGTTCAAACATGCAGCGCCAGGCGGTACCTTTGATCAAGCCGCAAGCTCCACTCATAGGGACAGGTATTGAATACAAGGCTGCAAGGGATTCAGGAACGGTGGTGCTGGCACGCAGTCCCGGTACGGTTGAAAAGGTTACTGCGGACGAGATAGTAGTGCGTACAAAGGGGACCAAAAGAGAAACTTATAAGCTTTTAAAATATGCCAGATCTAATCAGGGCACATGCATAAATCAAAGGCCCTTAGTCAAAAAGGGCGATGTCCTAAAAGCAGACGATGTGATTGCTGACGGCCCGTCGACGGACAAGGGTGAGATTGCGCTGGGAAAGAATGTCCTTATCGGGTTTATGACCTGGGAGGGCTATAATTACGAGGACGCGATCCTGATTAGTGAGAAGCTGGTAGAGGATGATGTGTTCACCTCTATTCATATTGAAGAATATGAAGCAGAAGCCAGAGATACAAAGCTGGGTCCCGAGGAAATCACCCGTGATATACCTAATGTCAGTGAAGATTCTCTTAAGGACCTTGACGATAGAGGAATTATCAGAATCGGTGCTGAGGTAAGAGCAGGAGATATCTTGGTGGGAAAGGTTACACCAAAGGGTGAAACAGAGCTGACGGCTGAAGAAAGGCTATTGAGGGCTATCTTCGGTGAAAAGGCCAGAGAAGTGAGGGATACCTCGCTGAGGGTTCCCCATGGAGAATCCGGTATTATTGTGGATGTAAAGGTATTTACCAGAGAGAACGGTGATGAGCTGCCGCCGGGAGTCAATCAGCTTGTCAGGTGTTATATAGCGCAGAAGAGAAAGGTATCCGTAGGAGATAAGATGGCCGGAAGGCACGGTAACAAAGGCGTTATTTCCAGGGTACTCCCGGAAGAGGATATGCCTTTCCTTCCTGATGGTACGCCCCTTGAGATTGTACTAAATCCTTTGGGTGTTCCTTCGCGTATGAATATCGGTCAGGTGCTGGAGGTTCATCTTGGCTATGCGGCAAAAGCGTTGGGATGGCAAATTGCTACACCTGTGTTTGACGGTGCCATAGAGCAGGATATCATTGATACGCTTCGAGAAGCCGGGCTGGCTGAGGATGGGAAATCCATACTTTATGATGGCAGAACAGGAGAGCCCTTTGAAGACCGTGTAACGGTCGGATATATGTATATACTTAAGCTGGCGCATCTTGTTGATGATAAGATCCATGCCCGTTCAACAGGCCCTTATTCTCTTGTCACACAGCAGCCGCTTGGCGGTAAGGCGCAGTTTGGCGGCCAGAGATTTGGGGAGATGGAAGTATGGGCTCTTGAAGCATACGGAGCATCATATACTTTGCAGGAGATTCTTACGGTCAAGTCAGATGATGTGGTCGGGAGGGTTAAGACCTACGAAGCCATTGTTAAGGGAGAAAATATTCCCGAACCGGGAATCCCTGAATCGTTCAAGGTACTGATTAAGGAGCTTCAGAGTCTTGCCCTTGATGTTAAGGTGTTCTCTGAGGAACGTGAAGAAATTACCATTAAGGAATCCGCAGATGACGATATGGAGGAACTTAATGTAAATATGGAGGGGCGCGAGGATGAAACATCTAACAGTGATTATGAAGAAATCACGGAAGATTTGATTGACGATGGAGATATTGACGATTTTGATATCGGTGAGATCATAGCTTCTGAAGAGAGTATTGATGACACTCTTGGAGATGATTTGTTTTCCGAGGATGAGGATTTCAGCGAAAACCTGGACGATGAAGATTTTTAGGAGGGAGATGTGGCCATGTTTGAAATGAATAATTTTGATGCTATAAAAATCGGTTTGGCTTCCCCGGAAAAAATCAGAGAATGGTCAAGGGGAGAGGTCAAGAAGCCCGAAACAATCAACTATAGGACCTTGAAACCTGAACGAGACGGCCTTTTCTGCGAGAGGATATTCGGACCTCAAAAAGACTGGGAGTGCCATTGCGGTAAATATAAAAGAATTAGATATAAGGGAATCGTCTGCGACAGATGCGGCGTTGAAGTAACCCGCTCCAAGGTAAGAAGAGAGCGTATGGGACACATTGAATTAGCTGCCCCTGTATCCCACATATGGTACTTTAAAGGTATTCCCAGCAGGATGGGTCTTATACTTGACATGTCTCCGAGGGCGCTGGAGAAGATACTGTATTTTGCATCCTATGTCATAATTGATCCGGGACAGACGCCTCTTTCAAAGAAGCAGATCATGACCGAGAAAGAATTCAGGGACAGCGTAGACAAGTTTGGATATAGCTTTAAGGCTGGTATGGGCGCAGAAGCAGTCAAGGAGCTGTTGATGGAAATTGACCTGGAAAAGCAGTCCAAAGAATTAAGAACCGAGCTGGAAAGTGCTACGGGACAGAAGCGAGTCCGAATAATTAAGAGGCTTGAAGTGGTTGAGGCCTTTAGAATTTCAGGAAATATGCCCGAGTGGATGATTCTGGATGTAATACCCGTTATCCCGCCTGAGCTGCGTCCGATGGTGCAGTTGGACGGCGGCAGATTTGCCACTTCTGATTTAAATGACCTGTACAGACGCGTAATTAACAGAAATAACCGTCTGAAAAGGCTGTTGGACTTGGGTGCGCCTGATATTATCGTAAGAAACGAAAAGAGAATGCTGCAGGAGGCTGTAGACGCACTTGTAGATAACGGTAGAAGAGGAAGACCCGTTACGGGTCCGGGAAACAGGCCCCTGAAGTCGCTGTCAGACATGCTAAAGGGAAAACAGGGACGTTTCCGCCAGAACTTACTGGGTAAACGTGTTGACTATTCCGGGCGATCTGTAATAGTTGTCGGGCCGGAGCTGAAAATTTTCCAGTGCGGTCTTCCCAAGGAAATGGCACTGGAGCTGTTCAAGCCCTTTGTAATGAAAAAGCTTGTAAATGATGGCTTGGCGCACAACATCAAGAGTGCGAAGAGAATGGTCGAACGAGTCAAGCCGGAGGTCTGGGACGTTCTGGAGGAAGTAATAAAGGAGCATCCGGTTTTGCTCAACCGTGCGCCTACGCTTCACAGGCTTGGAATTCAGGCTTTTGAACCTGTATTGGTAGAGGGTAAGGCGTTGAAGCTTCATCCACTGGTGTGCACGGCATACAATGCCGACTTTGACGGCGATCAGATGGCTGTGCACGTACCATTATCTGCCGAAGCACAAGCTGAAGCAAGATTTTTGATGCTCTCGGCAAACAACCTGCTGGCTCCTAAGGATGGGAGACCTATTACCGTGCCGACGCAGGACATGGTGCTTGGCTGCTATTATCTTACCATTGATCGTGAGGGTGAACCGGGCGAAGGTAAGGTGTTCGGATCGTTGAATGAGGCTGTCATGGCCTATGAAGCCGGGTATGTGGGGCTTCATGCATTGATACGCACCAGGATTGAAAAGGTAATTGATGGCAAACCTGCATCGAAGATCATAGATGCGACTGTGGGAAAGCTGATATTCAACGATGCGATACCACAGGATTTGGGCTTTGTTGACAGATCAGATCCCGAGAGGCAGTTTGATCTGGAGGTTTCCAGCCTGGTCACGAAGAAAGAGATTGCGAAGGTTATTGATAGATGCATCAAGGTACATGGTACAACAAAGACGGCGATCGTACTGGATAAGATCAAGGCTCTGGGCTTTAAATATTCCACCAAGGGTGCCGTTACCGTCGGCATTTCAGATATGGTTATACCTGATGTTAAGAGAACTTTCATTGATGATACGGAAAAGAAAATTGACAATATTACTAAGATGTACAAGAGGGGGCTTATTTCCGAGGAGGAAAGATATAACTCCGTCATACAGGCTTGGACAAAGACAGGTGAGAATTTGACACAGGCTTTGTTGGATTCAATGGACAAATTCAATCCAATATTTATGATGTCCCAGTCAGGAGCCAGAGGCAGTATCAGTCAGATTAAGCAGCTGTCCGGTATGAGAGGGCTTATGGCCGATACATCTGGGAGAACACTTGAGATTCCTATAAGGGCGAATTTCCGTGAGGGTTTGAACGTTCTGGAATATTTTATATCCACCCATGGTGCCAGGAAGGGCCTTGCGGATACAGCCTTGAGAACCGCTGACTCCGGTTACCTTACCCGTCGTCTGGTCGATGTCAGTCAGGATGTTATTGTAAGAGAGTTAGACTGCGGTACGAGAAAGGGCATTGAGGTAGGCGACATCAAGGATGGAAGCGAGATAATTGAAGGCTTGGCAGAAAGGCTGGTAGGCAGATATACCATAGAGCCTGTTACTCATCCGGAAACCGGGGAGATACTCATCGAGGGCGGCAAAAAGATAGTAGATGATGAAGCGGAGAGAGTTGTTAAGGCAGGCATCAAGAAAGTTAAAATCAGATCAATGCTCACATGTCACTCCGAATATGGTGTATGCGCCAAGTGCTATGGTGCAAACCTTGCAACCAACGAAGATGTTAATGTGGGCGAAGCAGTCGGTATTATTGCTGCCCAGTCCATTGGTGAACCGGGTACACAGCTTACGATGAGAACCTTCCATACAGGCGGTGTTGCCGGTGAGGACATCACACAGGGTCTTCCTCGTGTGGAGGAGCTTTTTGAAGCCAGAAAGCCAAAGGGTCTTGCGGTTATATCGGAAGTGGCCGGTACTGTGACAATAAGTGATACCAAGAAGAAAAGGGAAGTCATTGTAACTACGGAAGATGGAGAGGCGCGTACCTATATGATCCCTTATGGATCCAGAGTAAAGGTATCCGACAATGATGTCATAGAAGCGGGTGATGAGATTACGGAGGGCTCCGTCAATCCTCATGACATTCTTAAGATTAAGGGTGTTAGGGGAGTGCAGTCCTATTTGCTGCAGGAAGTGCAGAGAGTATACAGACTACAGGGCGTTGATATCAATGACAAGCATATTGAGGTAATTATCAGACAGATGTTGAGGAAGGTCAAGATTGACGATGCGGGCGATACAAATATGCTTCCCGGCGGCCTTGTGGATATGTTTGATTTTGAAGAAGAGAATGCACGAGTTACGGCAGAAGGCTTGAGGCCTGCTAAAGGTAAACGGACACTGCTGGGTATTACCAAAGCGTCGCTGGCTACAGAATCGTTCCTATCCGCCGCTTCCTTCCAGGAAACGACGAGGGTGTTGACCGAAGCCGCCATCAAGGGTAAGGTGGATCCACTGGTCGGCCTAAAGGAGAACGTGATAATCGGAAAGCTGATTCCGGCCGGAACAGGCATGAGCCGCTACAAAGACATTACAATAAGCACTGTTTCGGAATAGAACATATGTTAAAGGTGATTATTCAGGTACCATACCTGGGAAGTGGCAGGGCTCCTACTGTTGGTGTTTTGCAACATGGTCGGAATAAGTAACCCTGACGCTTACCGATAGCATGGTAACTGAATAGAAACAGTCAGCCGTGGTGCAGAGCGTATGTTCATCTTGACAAACACAGAACAGCGGTGATAGAATATTTCAGTGCGAATTTATGAGAAGGATAGGTGCGTACTTGTGCTGGAGCTTTTAAAAAACGGCAATAAGACGATAGGAGTTAAGCAGACATTAAAAGCCGTGGAGAACAATGCGGCAAAGCTGGTATTTATTGCGAAGGATGCGGATGAAAAGGTTACAGGAAGCCTTAAGGAGCTTTGCATCTCAAATAATATTGCAGTAGAACATGTCGAAACCATGAAGCAGCTGGGAAAGGCAGTAGGCATTGAAGTAGGTGCATCGGCAGTCTGTTTATTGAAGTAAGTGCAAGGGCAAAGCTTATGCCGAAATTGAGGTTTATCAGTAAATGGCGAATTACTCGATTTAGAATATAGAATATTACAAGGTGAAAGGAGGTGTATGGATTGCCAACATTTAATCAGATGGTCAGGAAGGGGAGAAAGACGGTTGAATACAAGTCAGATTCTCCTGCTCTTCAAAGAGGGTTCAACTCGCTGAAGAAAAAGCCTGTTAAGGTTAACTCACCCCAGAAAAGAGGAGTTTGCACCGTAGTTAGAACAACGACTCCGAAGAAGCCAAACTCAGCCTTGAGGAAGGTTGCAAGGGTACGTTTGACTAACGGAATTGAAGTAACTGCTTACATTCCCGGAATAGGCCACAATCTGCAGGAACATAGTGTTGTGCTCATCAGAGGAGGCAGGGTGAAGGATCTTCCCGGGGTAAGGTACCATATTGTCAGAGGGACTCTTGACACAGCAGGTGTTACAAATAGGATGCAGAGTCGTTCAAAGTATGGAGCTAAGAGACCCAAGGCAGCGAAAAAGTAGCAGCCTGAGTGAAGACCAAATTGAAGGTGCCAAGTATCTTGTAACGATAAAGCTATTTTTATATATTACATGTACGGAAGCACTAACGAGAACCTTAGGGTTCCGAGTACCTCAACAGCAGAAGGGGTAGAGCCCCAATTATTTATCAAAGGAGGGAAGTAAAGTGCCAAGAAAAGGACATACTCCAAAAAGAGACGTTTTGCCGGATCCGATTTATAATGACAAGGTTGTTACTAAGCTGATCAACAACATTATGCTTGATGGCAAGAAGGGTGTAGCCCAGAGAATTTGCTACAACGCTTTTGACATTATAAAGGAAAAAACAGGCAAGGATCCTCTTGAAGTGTTTGAGCAGGCAATGAACAACATCATGCCTGTACTGGAGGTTAAAGCCAGAAGGGTCGGTGGTGCAACCTACCAGGTACCCATGGAGGTAAGACCTGAAAGAAGACAAGCACTGGGATTGAGATGGTTAGTTATTTATTCTCGGTTAAGAGGCGAAAAGACAATGAAGGAAAGACTTGCAGGAGAAATAATGGATGCTGCCAACGGAGCCGGCGGGGCCTTCAAAAAGAAGGAAGATATGCACAAGATGGCGGAGGCTAATAAAGCATTTGCGCATTACCGTTGGTAAGGCAATAGCAGTATAGGAACTTATCGAGGAAGAAAGGAGGCATTCATGCCCAGGCAGTTTAGTTTGGAGAAAACAAGGAATATCGGCATTATGGCACATATTGATGCCGGCAAGACAACTACTACTGAAAGAATCCTGTATTATACGGGAAGGCTGCACAAAATGGGAGAGACCCATGAAGGTGCTGCTACTATGGACTTTATGGAGCAGGAGCAGGAAAGGGGAATTACTATTTCCTCGGCTGCGACGACAGCTCAATGGAATGGACATAGAATTAATATTATAGATACGCCGGGGCACGTTGACTTTACGGTGGAGGTTGAAAGATCTCTGAGAGTTCTCGATGGTTCAGTGACACTTTTCTGTGCAAAGGGAGGGGTTGAACCTCAGTCAGAAACCGTATGGAGACAGGCTGATAAATACAACGTACCTCGTATTGCATACATTAATAAAATGGATATTGTGGGTGCAGACTTTCTTAACTGCATCCAAATGATGAAGGACAGGTTGAAGGCCAATGCTGTTCCTATTCAGTTGCCTATCGGCAAGGAAGAGAATTTTCAGGGAGTAGTCGATCTGGTGACAATGAAAGCTTCATATTACCTTGGTGATAAAGGTGAAGTAGTGGATGAAGAGTCTATACCTGAAGATATGGTAGAGATTGTTGATAAATATCGTAACATATTAATTGAAACTGTTGCTGAACAAGACGAAACTTTCATGGAAAAATACCTCGAGGGCAAAGAGCTTACCGTAGATGAAATACGTGCGGGAATCAGAAAGGCAACCATTGCTGTTAATATGATACCCGTTACCTGCGGATCTTCCTATAAAAATAAAGGTGTGCAGCAGCTTTTAGATGCGGTTATCGAATATATGCCCTCGCCTTTGGATGTACCGGCTATTACCGGAGTTTCGACGGAGGATACGGAGGAAGTACTCGAAAGGCCGGCAGATGATGATGGACCTTTTTCAGCACTGGCCTTCAAAATCGTTGCTGATCCATTTGTCGGAAAGCTTTGCTTTTTCAGAACCTATTCCGGCAAACTGAGTTCAGGGTCATATGTACTGAACTCCACAAAGAATAAGAGGGAACGTATTGGAAGAATACTTTTGATCCATGCCAATCACAGAGAGGATACCGATACGGTATACTCCGGTGACATCGCAGCAGCTGTAGGGCTTAAGGACACTGCTACAGGGGACACACTCTGCAGTAGTGACGCACCGATTATATTGGAATCTATGGAGTTTCCGGAGCCGGTTATTCATGTTGCCGTGGAGCCAAAAACCAAAGCAGGCCAGGAAAAGATGTCGGCAGCTTTGGCAAAGCTTTCCGAGGAGGATCCTACTTTTAAGGCGCACACAGACTTGGAGACAGGCCAGACAATCATTTCGGGTATGGGAGAGCTACATCTGGAAATAATTGTCGACAGACTGATGAGAGAGTTTAGGGTGGAAGCCAATGTAGGTCAACCACAGGTTGCATATAAGGAAACAATACGCAAGGCGGTCAAGTCTGAGGGTAAATTTGTCCGGCAATCGGGCGGCAGGGGTCAATATGGCCACTGTGTACTGCAAATCGAGCCTCAGGAGCCGGGTGACGGCTACGAATTCGTAAGTAAAATTGTCGGAGGTGCTATTCCAAAGGAGTATATTCCGGCGATTGACGAAGGCATTCAGGATGCAATGAAAAATGGCGTTTTAGGCGGCTATCAGGTTCTTGATGTCAAGGTGACCCTTGTGGATGGATCCTATCATGAAGTGGATTCCTCTGAGATGGCCTTTAAGATCGCAGGCTCCATTGGATTCAAGGACGGTTGCCGAAAGGCTGATCCGGCACTGTTGGAGCCCATTATGAAGGTTGATGTTGTTACACCGGAAGTGTACATGGGAGATGTAATGGGTGATTTAAATTCCCGAAGGGGCAGGATAGAAGGTATGGAAAGCAGATCCGGGGCGCAGGTCATTACAGCAAACGTACCCCTTGCGAATATGTTCGGATATGCTACAGAGCTTCGTTCCAGGACTCAAGGGAGAGGTGTGTTTACAATGCAATTTGATCACTATGAAGAGGTTCCCAAAAGCATTCAGGAATCTATTCTACAGTGAGAGCGGGCCAATGTGTTGCAAGTTGCTTTTATTTGAAGCATTTTGCGGCATATAAAACATATAAACTACTAATTGTTCAGTATTATACTGAAAAGAGAGGAGATTTAAAAAATGGGTAAGGCCAAATTTGAAAGAACAAAACCCCACGTTAACATTGGAACTATTGGTCACGTTGACCACGGTAAGACTACTTTGACAGCAGCTATAACAAAAGTGCTAGGATTCGCCGGACAAGCTAACTTTACCGCTTATGATCAGATTGACAAAGCTCCGGAAGAAAAAGCCAGAGGAATCACGATCTCGACTTCACATGTTGAGTATGAGACTGAAAACAGACACTATGCTCATGTTGACTGCCCCGGCCATGCCGACTATGTTAAGAACATGATCACTGGTGCAGCTCAGATGGATGGAGCTATTCTCGTCGTATCTGCAGCTGACGGCCCGATGCCTCAGACCAGAGAACACATACTCCTTGCAGGCCGTGTTGGCGTCCAGCATATTATAGTATTCTTGAACAAGTGCGACATGGTTGATGATGAGGAGTTAATTGAGCTTGTTGAAATGGAACTGAGAGAGCTGCTCAGCTCTTATGACTATGATGGCGACAATATTCCAATAATCAGAGGCTCGGCATTGGAAGCTCTTGAGTGTGAAGCTACAGATCAAAGCGACCCTAAATACAAGCCGATTCTCGAACTGATGGAGGCAGTGGACACTTATATTCCTACTCCTGAAAGACCTACAGACAGACCGTTCCTGATGCCTGTTGAGGATGTGTTCTCTATTACAGGGCGTGGCACTGTTGCTACCGGCAGAGTTGAAAGAGGAACTATAAAGGTTGGCGAGGAAGTTGAAATCGTCGGCTTGATGGACGAGCCAAGAAAGACTGTTTGTACCGGTGTTGAAATGTTCAGAAAGATTCTTGATCAGGCGGTTGCCGGTGATAATGTCGGTTGCCTGCTCAGAGGAGTTCAGAGAGATGAGATTGAAAGAGGACAGGTTCTTGCAAAAGTCGGTTCAATCAAACCTCATACCAATTTCAAGGCTCAAGTTTATGTTCTGACCAAGGAAGAAGGCGGCAGGCATACTCCATTCTTTAATGGATACAGACCGCAGTTTTACTTCAGAACAACCGACGTTACCGGTGTTGCTGAGCTTCCGGAAGGCGTAGAAATGTGCATGCCCGGCGATCATATAGAAATGACTATCAAGCTCATTACTCCGATCGCTATGGATCAGGGACTAAAGTTTGCTATCCGTGAAGGCGGAAGGACTGTTGGTTCAGGTTCTGTTACGAGCATAATAGAATAATAATAAAATAAAGAGAGCTGTCTTTTATAAGGCGGCTCTTTTTGCATATTCGGAGATTGAATAATGATGGTTAGGGTAACATATAAAGACGAAGGGAGAGGATAAAGCTATGATAGAGATTAACAAAGACATATACTGGGTAGGCATAAGAGACTGGGGTCTTAGACATTTTCACGGGCAGGAGCTATCTACCCACAGAGGCTCCAGCTACAACTCATACATTATAAAGGATGAGAAGACCGTATTGATTGACACAGTGTGGGATCCCTTTAAGGAGGAGTTTGTAGACAGGCTGGATGCGGAAGTTGGATTGGCTAATATTGATATGATAGTCATCAACCATGCCGAGCCGGATCACAGCGGGAGCCTTGGACATCTGCTTGACAGGCTGCCTTCGAAGGATATCCCGATCTATTGCACGAAGAATGGTGCCGCCATTATTCAGAACCATTTTCATAGAGATGACATGAACTTTAAAATTGTCAAAACAGGAGATTCTATCAACATAGGTAAATATGACCTGGTTTTTGTGGAAATGCAGATGATACACTGGCCGGACAGCATGCTTACATATGTAAAGGGAGCAGCGACGGTATTATCAAATGATGCATTTGGCCAGCACCTTGCAGGGATTTCTTTATTTAATGACGAAATAGACAGCTGTGAACTTTTTGAGGAAGCAATTAAGTATTATGCAAACATATTGACACCATTCAGTGCGTTAATTAAGAAGAAGATTGAGCAAATAAAGGAGCTAAATCTTCCGATAGATATGATTGCACCGAGCCATGGTGCTATATGGCGCGTTGACCCAATGCAGATCATTGATAAATATTATGAATGGGCGCAGGACTACAACGAGGGACATGCAGTTGTTATTTATGATACCATGTATAATGCTACGAGGACGATGGCGGAAGCAATTACCCGCGGGCTGGAAAGACAGGGTATCAAATATAAGATTTTTGATGTAGCTCTGACGGATCCCAGCGATCTGCTAACAGAGATTTTTAAGGCTAAGGCCGTATTAGTTGGAAGCTGCACAATCAATGGTACGGTTCTCAGGCCGACCGCCGGACTGCTGGAAGAGATTAAAGCCCATAGATTTAAAGGCAAGCTGGGTGCAGGCTTCGGTAGCTATGGCTGGAGCGGAGAGGGTCCGAAAACGATAAGTGCCTCACTGGAGGCAGCCGGGCTAAAAACCCCTCAAGCACCATTGGGCTTCAAATATTCCTTGACGGAAAGTGAATTGAGGCAGTGTGAAGAATTTGGTGAGGCATTCGCCGGGGTAATGAAATAAGAGAAGGGTTGACAGGCTTTATGATAAGATTGTTTAAAAAAGCCGGTGTGAAATTGAGAAATCTTTCGCCTGCGGCAATAAGAGAGATTATAGTTATTGCTCTTATTCTGTGCGTTTCGATTATCCTAAGCATTCCCCAATACCATGAGGATGTGGAAAAGGAAAGAGCCTGGCGTGAGATGCAAAAGAGCATGGAAATGCTGGATGGTTCAGATATTTCAGAAAGCACAGGAAGCAAGTGATAGTATAAATGAAAGGCTTTTGCGATGTAACCTAAATAAAACTTAGCTGCACAATATATAGTTACATACTTTCATGCATACCCGCAATATATTGTGCTGCGGAACTCGAAACATGTGACATCGCAAAATGCCCAAATAAATAGAGGCGGGGGATAAGAATGGAATTATCACAGATTCGGGAACTGGCTGAAAAGGTGAGGGCTAATATATCCAGTGTGCTTGTGGGTAGAGAGGACACCATTGATCTGGTGCTAAACTGCCTGTTTTGCAGTGGACATGTTCTGTTGGAGGATGTACCGGGTGTAGGTAAGACTATGCTGGCAAGATGTCTGGCCAAATCTCTTGAATGCGAATTTAAGAGAGTGCAGTTTACACCGGATCTTCTTCCCTCGGATCTCACAGGAATAAATTATTTTGATCAGAAGCAGGGAGTATTTATTTTTAGGCCAGGCCCATTATTTGCAAATATTGTGCTGGCGGATGAGATAAACAGGGCTACGCCGCGCACGCAGTCCAGCCTGCTGGAGTGTATGGAGGAAGGGCAGATTACTGTGGACGGCGAAACAAGAAAGCTAAAGGAGCCTTTCTTCGTGTTAGCCACGCAAAACCCTGTTGAAACCCGTGGCACCTTCCCATTGCCTGAAGCGCAGCTGGACAGGTTTTTTATGCGCCTTAAAATGGGCTATCCATCGCAGCAGGAGGGTATAGAGATCCTTCAGCGTTTTAGAGGTCATGATCCAGAGACTGAGTTGGAGTCAGTAGCTCGTGGTGAAACCGTGTTGGAAGCACAGGCTGGCATATCTGCTGTTAAAGTGTCCGGTGCTTTGGAGCAGTATATTATTGACATAATTGAAGAAACGCGCCGCGATGGAAAGATTTCGCTCGGCGTCAGCCCAAGAGGAAGTCTTGCCTTAATGAAAGCGGCGCAGGTTAATGCTATTTTTGACAACAGAGATTTTGTTATGCCCGATGATGTAAAGAAGGTTTCAATACCGGTGCTGGCTCATCGCCTAATATTAAAAGGGCATGCGATATCAGGCGGTACAGAGAATGCCGAAAATGCAATAGCTGAGATTTTAAAGAAAGTACCTGTACCGACCGAAGAATTCTGAGGTGTCTAAATGGATGTCATTGCACTTGCTCTAATTTTTGCATTTTGTCTGTGGTTGCAGATGTTTCTCTTTTGCAAATATTCCTTACATAAGCTTCATTACAAGTGTGAATTTAGTGTGAGCGAAGCTCATGAGGGTGACGACATTTATCTTGTGGAGACGGTTCACAATAGTAAGCCTTTGCCGTTACCATGGCTGAAGGTGGATATTCATACTTCAAGATGGCTTGGCTTTGCCCAGACCTGCTCTGTAGTGGCGCAGGACAGCAGGCGGGTGACAAGCAG
The DNA here is from genome assembly GCA_964592435.1 of uncultured Oscillospiraceae bacterium. GTDB lineage: Bacteria > Bacillota > Clostridia > Acetivibrionales > DTU013 > JAAYBT01. Next base: position 9,374 of record CAZQCL010000013.1, on the reverse strand, counting down.
CTTTGTGCTTAAGGGTTATCAAAGAACCACAAGGAGCTGGAAGCTGAAATGCCTGAAAAGAGGTATATTTACTACCGAAAATGTTACATTGATTAGCGGAGATCTTTTGGGCTATCTTGTTGTTTCGGAGCCTGCAGCCGTTAATGTGCAACTGATGGTTTACCCGGAGATTGTTGACCTTGATGAGATGTTTACTCCCGTAAACCTGTCACAAAGCGATAAAACCGTCAACAGATGGATCGTGGATGATCCCTTTATGGTGGCGGGGGCAAGGGATTATACGCCCGGCGATCCACTCAATCGCATTCACTGGCCTGCTTCTGCCAGGTGCGGCAGGCTTATGGTCAGGAAAAATGAATTTACATCACAGCAAAGCCTGACGGTTCTGTTGAATATGCAATCACAGCTTTATGAGTATGCTGATACGATTAACAAACGCATTGCTGAAATTGGCATAAAGGTTGCAGCTACATTGTTTGACAGGGCATGGAAGGAAGGTGCTACTGTACGCTTCGGTACTAACGGGTGTGTATCAGCAGATGCCAGACAGATCATATTTACAGGAGAGGCCGGCGATAAGGACCATATTACCGAGCTGTTCAAGATACTGGCAGGACTGCTGATGAAAAATGTTAAAGACTTTGAAAACCTTTTAGATGAAGTAATCCCGGAACTTGAGAATACGGAGGTCATAATTGTTACCGCATATTTGAGCAGGAGAATAAGCGAACAGGTGGAGCTTTTGGAGGCAGCAGGAAACACGGTGAGCATCATCCTGCTGGATACGGTGTATGAGGCCGGCGCCCGGCGAGGAAACGCGCAGGTATACCTGTTTTCGGACAGTAGGTTTATGGAGGAGGAAGGCGGACTGGTAGAGGCAGCGGAAAAGGTGCATATGGAAACACAACCGGAATAAATGGTACTATCGCTATCTAAATAAATATCGGAGAGGAAATTATGAAGGCTGGAGCTCGAGTAATAATATTGCGAATACTGGCAACCGTTGCAGTCAATGCCTATGTGTACGCGGGTGCTGTCACCTTAAGGACAGTCCTGTTCGGGACGGATGGGGGCTTTGTTTCACTGACATTATTTGCATCTGCTCTTATTCTGGCACACGCTGCAGCGGCTATTTTTGTGCGAAAGCCACCCGGGTTTATAGGCGGTTTGACAAATTTGAAGCCGGCCAAATTTCTGGCCTTTATGTTAAGAATAAATGACCTTACCGAATTTATATCCCTGTCGGTGGCCTGGTTAATCATGCTGCTACCCGTTCTTTTCACCCTCTTTACATACGGTCGGGGAAGTATCCTTAGAGCTTTGTTTGAACTGCTGCCGATACTGCTTGCATATATTATTTCTTTGAAGCATGCAAGGCTCTCGGCTTCTCAAATAATGAGCAAAGCAGCGGTTTATACCGGTTTTTTTATACTTGCGGTCTGCCTGGAATTGCCGCTTATATTTGACAAGCTGCTTTATCTGCGCCCCGGGCTGTTTGCGGTTACGCTTCTTTTTATATTTGCCTACCTTATTGTAAAAAACCAGGAGGATATTGACAGCAATATCTACAGCAAAAAGCACATAGAAAAGTCTATATTGCCGAAAAACTTGAGAAGCTTCAATGCCCTTACTGTGTGTATAATATTTTTAATTATCCTGCTTCTATTCAATTTTAAAAAGGTTGTCATTACTATTATTAATCTATTAGCTGATTTTGTTGCATTCATCGTAGCATTATTAATGATGTTTCTGGAATGGATAGCTCCGGAGCAGGAGCCCATACTGCAAGGCGGAATGCCGGGAGCATCAGAATTGCCGGAGATGGCTGCTCAGCCGGGCTCGCCCATTGCCAATTTTATTTTTAATGTTTTGGGTCACTTTATTGTGCTTTATCTGGGATACAGATTATTGCTTTTTATTATCAGAAAGATACCTGTGCTTTACGGGAAAGCTGCACAGTTGATTAAAAAACTGTTTTCACTGCAAAAAAAGCAAGCGACCGTCGAAGAGTCTGATTTTATTGATGAAACTGAAACTGTAAAGCCTGTTTATGAAGGGGTCAAAAGAAGGACTTCAAGGAGAATGAGAAGGGGCAGGGGCGATCTTAGACGGATAAAGGATCCAGTGCAAAAAATCAGGATGATGTATTCCATCATTCTCGGCATGCTGCCGGTGATTGGCGTAAGCTTAGATAAGTCCGATACAACAATGGAGATTATCAAAAAAACAGCGTCTGATGATGTCCTGAAGGAATTGTACCCGTTTACGCGGGTATACAATAAGGTTCGCTACAGAGAGGAGAGGCCTGACGATAAAACCCTTGCGGATGCGCAGAACCACTTTGACAAGGCAGTTGAGGTAATCAAACGCACTTGAGTAGATATTTGGGTTTGAGGGAAGTTAAGTACTGCCTGTGGAGCCATATTAAACAATTGAAAAAGAACAGCTTACAAGTTATAATAATCTGCGAACCATTTTATATATAAATAGTTACAGATATAGAGATTGGATACAGATACAGATTAGTTAGGGGATGGTCAAATGGCAGAATCGAAGAAAACTACAAAAAAGCATACGCTCCCTCTTTTGCCGCTAAGGGGGCTTACAGTGTTTCCTTATATGATATTGACTTTTGATGTTGGAAGGGACAAGTCGGTTAAAGCACTGAATGAAGCGATGGTTGGCAACCAGTTGATTTTTCTGGTTGCACAGAAGGACGCGAAGGTAGATGCGCCCGAAGAAGATGATATATACCGGGTTGGAACGATTTCAAGGGTAAAGCAGCTTTTAAGACTTCCCGGGGACACGCTCAGAGTGCTGGTAGAGGGTATTAGCAGGGCTGAGATCAGGAGCTTTCAGCAAACCGAGCCTTTCTTTATTGCGGAGGTAGTTGAGAAAATAATTCCCATGGAAGAGAATTGGGAGGTCGAGGATGAGGCTTTAAAAAGAAAAGTACTCAGCACTTTTGATGAGTATGCCGGGCTTAATGGAAAAATTTCGCCGGATACAGTTTCATCGCTGAATGTGATTGATGACATCGGGCAGCTTTGCGATATTGTCGCGGCTAATTTGCAGTTGAAAGTCGAACAGAAACAGGATATCCTGGGTGAATTTCATCCTGTCAGAAGAGCAGAAAAGCTTCTTTCCGCTCTAATAAAGGAAATTGAGATTCTTGAGGTTGAAAAGAATATCAGTGTCAGAGTGCGCAAACAGATAGATAAAATGCAGAGGGAGTACTATCTTAGGGAACAGATTAAGGCTATTCAGAATGAGCTGGGAGATAGGGACGGTATTTCCGGCGAAGTTGACGAGTATAGAAAAAGGCTTGAAGCCGCAAGCTTTCCGGAAGAGGTCGAGAAAAAGGTTATTAAGGAGCTTGATCGGTTACTGAAAATGCAGTCAGGTTCGGCGGAAAGCTCTGTCATCAGAACATATCTTGATTGGATTTTCGATTTGCCCTGGAACAAGAAAACCGATGAAATGATTGACCTCAAGAAGGCAGAAGCTATCCTGGATGAGGACCATTATGGCCTTTCAAAGGTAAAGGAGAGAATCATAGAGCACCTTGCCGTGCTAAAGCTGACAAAGAACCTGAAAGGTCCTATACTGTGTCTTGTGGGCCCCCCTGGCGTTGGGAAAACCTCTATAGCAAAATCCGTTGCCAGAGCGTTGAACAGAAAATATGCGCGAATGTCTTTGGGCGGTGTAAGAGACGAGGCTGAGATAAGAGGGCACAGACGTACCTATGTTGGTGCCATGCCCGGCAGGATAATTTATTCATTAAAGCAGGCGGGATCAGCCAATCCATTGATACTGCTGGATGAAATTGATAAAATGAGCAATGACTTTAGAGGAGATCCGGCATCTGCACTGCTGGAGGTTCTGGATTCAGAGCAGAATTTTTCGTTCAGGGATCATTACCTGGAGCTGCCCTTTGATTTGTCGGATGTGCTGTTTATTACTACCGCGAACAGCCTTGACACTGTTCCAAGACCCCTTCTTGACAGGATGGAGGTTATATCGATATCCGGCTACACACAGGAGGAAAAAGTCGAAATTGCCAAGAGGTATTTGCTGAAAAAGCAGACAAAAGCTCACGGCCTTTTAGCAAGAAATCTGAGAGTATCGGATGATGGGATAAGAAGTATTATTAATTATTATACAAGGGAGGCGGGCGTCAGAAATCTTGAAAGAGAAATTGCCAAGGTTTGCAGGAGAGTAGCCAGAACGATTATATCAGGCAAAAAGAAGTCCTTGTCAGTGACGCCAAACAATATTGAGAAGTATTTGGGCACCAAACGCTTCCGTTTTGATATGGTAAATGAAAAGGACGAGGTCGGTATTGCTACCGGGCTGGCCTGGACACCGGCCGGCGGTGACACCCTTGAAATAGAGGTAACATTAATGCAGGGCAGCGGAAAGCTTGAACTGACAGGGCAGCTGGGCGATGTGATGAAGGAATCTGCCAAAGCGGCTATAAGCTTTATCCGTTCCAGAACAGAACAGCTGAATATCGATAGGGATTTCCACAATAAGCTTGATATACACATCCATGTTCCGGAAGGTGCCATACCAAAGGACGGCCCGTCGGCCGGAATCACCCTTGCGACGGCTATGATTTCTGCACTTACGGGTCGAGCTGTAAAGCGAAATGTGGCTATGACCGGTGAGATTACGCTCAGGGGGCGTGTACTGCCTATCGGGGGACTCAAGGAGAAGGTTCTGGCAGCTCACAGAGCCGGTATAGATACAATTGTCATTCCTTTGGAGAACAAGAAGGATATTGATGAAATACCTGACAATGTAAGAAACAGGATGAAATTTGTATTAGCGACGCAAATGGATACTGTTTTGAACGCAGCCTTGACAGCTGAAAAAAGATATGAGGGTGTAGAAGAATCAACTGGAGATAATGAGCCGGTGATTTTGGGGAATGAGACAGCTGTTATGCCGCCACTACAAGATCAGACGCAGCGGATGTAGAACACAAAAAAATAATGTCAAAAATGAAGGAATAATTGAATCTGGTATCGAATTATGGTTATAGCTGTTTTCGGGATTATATGAAAATCCTGACAAATGAGAGCGGCATCAGGAGGTAGATGATGCAAATATATGCTATTGCCGTTGTCTGCGCGATTGTAATCAGCGGCGCAATAATGCTTTTAGTGTATTATCGGACGAAGGTACTGGATGTTAAAACACTTGTTTTTATTACATTTGCTTCACTTGTATCAGCATTTTCTTTGCCGCTGATATTTAAGATGATATCTTCGTACAGGGACACCGCCCTGAAGTCATCGGCACTGGTATTTGTTATGCTTGCTGCGTTTGTGACATTCATGATTCTTGTTCTGATACTTAGTTTGCTGATATCTTATTTAGTTCCAAAGATTGGAGCAAGATTTAAGAAATTTGGCACTTTGACTGTTGATGCGGGAAGCATTGAAAAAGATACGACGGATACAAAAGAGGAAGCACAAACAAATGCATTCTCAGATACCCAACAGGAAGATAATTATCTGGAGCAGATTTTTACAAATTATGTCGGTAATAATCAGAATTTACTTGAAATATCCACGGACGAGGGAGAAAAGATTGCAGAAGATGTAAATAACTTAGAAAAATCTGTTGACAGTACCGAAATTATTGATAAAATGGGTATAGAAAATAATATGCATGATGTCGGATCCTTGACCATTGAAGAGTGTATCGAAGAGGCATTCAGATTAAAGGAAGAGGGAGATTCCGAAGGAGCGATTATTTACTGCATGTATGCTCTTGACAAAAAACCCCCTAAAGAACTTACCTTCTGGATAGTACTTGACATATGCGTTATGTATAAGGCTTTGGGACAGCATGAACTTGCACTCGACATACTAAACAGTTATTATGATATATATGGTGAGATTATGGATGCTTCCGTTAAAGAAGAGATTGAGAAGAATTTGAACGATACAATGGCTTGACGGGCAATATTCTATTGCACGAAATGAAGGAGGGTATTTCTATAATGAAGAAAACTCAAAAAATACTTGGTTTACCTGTGGTCAGTATCTCCGATGGGCTTGAAGTAGGAAAGGTGAAAAGTATCATCATAAATGCAAATCGTGGAGCCATTGACTATATCGTAGTGGATAGCGGCATACAGATATTCAGCGCCAGAGTTATTCCCATGGAGGATGTGCTTGGAATAGGTGAGTATGCGCTTACAATTGAAAATGAAGGGGCTATAACCGATATCAGTAGAATACCGGAGGCTATACAGCTCCTTAAAAATGACATCAAGGTTAAGGGTACGAAGGTTCTCACCAGGAAAGGCCGACTGATTGGTGAAATCGGAGATATTTACATAGACGAGGATAATCAGTGCCGAATTATAGGCTTGGAATTTATTGACGATATAACACAAAAACAGCTTAAGATCATTCCGAGGGATACTGTGATAACATTTGGAAAGAATCTTACTGTCGTTAAGGATGATATTGAGGCTTCGCTTCTAGACACACCTACACAGTTGGACCCCGACAGTGAGTTCGAGGACTTTGAAAAAAAAAATAACACATATGCAGTAGGATCGGAAAGCGAACTGTTTGAAGAGGCAGCAGCGGCTGCTGATACATATACTGAATCTGTTGACACTCAAGCCCAGATTGAAGATGAGGAGACTGTTATTCCTGAACCATGGCAATATGGGACTGCTACCGAAGAAGGAACAGCAAGTGAGTCAGAGCCTGAGCCGGAGGCTGCTGTTACGCCGGAGGCTGTTACAGAGGAAAGGGGTAATGCATCCGTACTCTATGAGCAGCGGCAAAGACAGTATCTTAAGGGCAGATACGCTACCAGGACAATAACTGATAATGCCGGGAATGTTATTATCAGTGAAGGCATGATGATCGATGACTCGGTAATCGATGAAGCTAAATCAAAGGACAAGCTGATTGAGCTTGTCATGAACAACAAGGCCTAATGAGATATTGGTAATAAAAGAGTATAAAGTATGGACTGCTTTATACTTTTTTGTTCTAGCCATCTGCGTGGTAAATACGGCTTTTGGCGATAAAACCAATGAAAAGTAATATGGAGTTGCATATTGTGGCTAAAAAACGTAATACACTGTTAATAATATTGCTTACGACGGTTCAGAGCTTACTTGCAGTATCTGTAGGCGTGGCTGTTCTTTTTAATGTTTCTTCCGATGACATACCGACGGGAGTGTCAGCAGGTATGTCAGAGATTGGAGGAATGAAATATACTCAAGTAGCTGCTACCATTGAGGCTGATTATTCTAAGTGGTTACAGTCTAATTCACTTAAGCTTGTTGTTGAGGATGGTGAAACCTACGAAATACCATTTTCGCAAATAGATGCCTTTGTGGACGGAGAGTCTACTGTCAATTCCTTGAAAAAAATAGATGGGATAAATGATATTCCAAGGCTTTTTCAATTGAACTTTGGAAATGTAGAAATGGAGCTTACACCGGTTATCAAGTATAATGAGGCAAAGCTTAGAATGGCGTTGCTGGAATTATCCGATCAGATTTTTGTTGAAGCATCAGATGCTCAGATAAAATATGTAGACGGCACGATTGAAAAGAAGGCTGAAACCGAGGGGGTATCGTTGAATGTTTCAAATGCTGCTGATGTCATAGGGATGCAGCTCTCGGAGAATCTGTTGCAGAATGAAATAACACTGGACAGACATAACAATTCCGTGTTGGAGGCTGTTCCTGCTTCCGTCACGATGAAAGATTTTGATGATATAGATCAGGTTATTGCCGAACATACCATTACCAGCATAGAGCAGGAGCTGGTACAACCCGTCCAGTTTGCAGTAGATGCCATAAACGGAACAATAATATCACCTGCTGCTCAAGGTGGGGTGGTTTTCTCATTTGTGAATTGCCTGGAAAATAAAAGAGCGGATTTTGAAAATGACAATGAAGGCTATGACCAGGTTGCTTCAACTTTATATGCTGCACTGCTGTCAGCAGGGTTAGATAAGGATGCTATTACCAGACTGCCTCACAAGCTGGCAGCTGACTATATTGAGCCCGGGTTGGATGCATGGATTTCAGGGGATGCAGGTGATTTGAAGTTCTCCAATTCCTTCAACCACAAAATAGCTATTTTTGCAGAAAAGAAAAACAACATGATTACAGTGGCTATTGCCGGCAACGGTGATGATATAACACAGAAGAATAAAATCACCATAGAAACCGTTCAAAGACTGGCGCCGCCGGTAGCTTATGTAGAGGATCCAAACCTGAATCCGGGAGAGAGTATTACCCTTAATCCGGGAAAAGAGGGCGTCCTGGTGAATGTTTACAGAAACGATGAATTAATCAGCACAGACCGGTATGAGGCAGAAAAAAGAATTGTCAGGGTTGCGCCTGATTCCGTTGCCTGGAATGATGAAAGCAAATAAATGAAAAGCAGTGAAGAAAGCTAGTAAAATTCTTTCAATATCCCCAAAGCATTATTTTCGATAACTTTTTCGCCGTATTCATTCAAGTAGCCTTCGTAAAAACTTACGTTAGCTATCCTTATTCCGTATTCATCCATAATGAGTTCAAACATTCCGGTATCTGACGGTACCAGACCGCTTCTGGTCAGAACCAGGTAATATGTGTCGCGGCATTTGTATAGCGTGCTGTCACCGCTATAAACCGCTTCGAGCTTACCTGCAAGAGCACAAACATCGTTAAGCAATCTAAAGGAATAGATAACTAAGGACGTACATACCTTGCGTCCTTTTCTCTTAACACGAAGGTCGCTCTTCTTCATCCTGCTTTTAATATACTTATGAATGGATTCAAATTCGCCATCTTCATCGATTTTTGTGATAGTAATTACAAATCCATCGTTAAAATCAGGCACGGGTTCAATGATCAGCTGAGAATCAGAAAGATCAAATCCCAGCTGCTCTTCAGCTTGCTCCATCAAATCCCAAAAAAACTCCTGAGCCGCAGGGGTGTCGTAATTGAGCATGTTCAAATCTATATCTTTATCCTCTAGATCGTTATAGGTAATGGTCACTCTTATTATGTTGTCGCCTATTCTCTCAATTTTCATAGCTACTCCATATTTTTAATTTATATCTATTATACTTCCTATTATACTTCTTATCGACTAAAAAGAGAAGCATATAAAGCTTTTTCATTTAACACGTCGTATGTACAGCACGATCGATAGTATAATAAAATATGCAACCAGTCCGACTAAGGTCCACAGGTATAATATCGGCGTATTACTAACATAGCCGACAACGGGTACATTCAGCAGCAGCATCAGCGGAAAGCCGACAAAAAGGCCAGCCCCGCTTCCAAGCACCAGATTTCTTCCCGCTGAGGATTCCAGCTTTGGGTCTATTTC
>CAZQCL010000012.1:20299-24446 GCA_964592435.1 uncultured Oscillospiraceae bacterium | reverse complement strand
GCCGAGCGGCATGCCAGGTGGTGTGAGAGGGGGAAGAAATTTCCCCCTACTCGATCAAGAAAGCCGCTAGCCCTTATAGATTGGCGCTTTTTATGCGCTATTTGACTTCCTTGATTCTTCCCATTTTAATGATTTTGATTTCAACTTCCTGGGCTTCTTGCTTTGCTTTAATTTCTTCAAGATCAGCTTTTATTTCTGTCTGGGATTCAGCCAACTGCTTGTAGCCGTCAAGTAAAGCATCAAGCTTTTCTCCATGTACCTGCTCGATTACAAAAATATCCTGCTTTAGTTCGGTTTTTACGCCATCAATCTTCTGGTCAACGCCATCAATTTTCTGGTTGACACCACTAATCTTTTGGCTAAGGTCTACGTACATTTTCTCAACCAAATCATACAGTTTATCAATTTTATCGCTCATTTTACATCCTCCCACAGGGGTCATTATGCCGGCCTCAATGCTCAAACAAATCAAAACCCCTTTTGCATGCTGCTTTACCCTTTAGGTAATCGGTGGATACTTTAAAATAATTGCTTCAATTAATACTATTATAATGTCAATTAAATTGATACACAACAAAAACATCAACACAAAATTCCACTAACAATCATCAGACAAATAATCATACTCACAATCATTAAAGCATGCAAATTTGAACATGCAGCTATTAATAGCGGCTTGAAGCTTTTTCGTCTGCTTTACACCCTTTTCATACCAGATGTTTTTCATAACCAGCGTTTTCGCCTTGCGGTCACATACCGCCTCAACTCTGCCGATGAAGCTATCACCGTACAGCAGCGGCAGTACATAGTAGCCGTATTTACGCTGTGCTTTGGGGGTATAGATTTCCCATTTGTAGTCGAAATCAAACAGTGCCTTAATAAGTCGCCTGTCCCAAAGCATATTGTCCAGTGGAGCAATCAGCTCGCAGCGGGCCTTCAGTTCCGGCTCCTTGAGCACAGTTTCAAGTAGGGCCCGGTCGCTTGAAAGGCAATATAGCTTTTCCTTAATGCCTTCAACCATAATATCAATAATTTTCTCTTCTATAAGCAATTGTCTGAAAATCTCGTTTCGTTGGTCAGATTTCAGTCCCCAAATATTCAGCCACGCATCAGAAGGCTTGTTCCACAGCAGCCCTACAGCGCCAATCCTGCGCAGCACACGCCATTTTAGATGGTCAAGCTCATCGGGATAGGGCTCCGGTGTGTTCAAAAGCTCGGCAGCAATGAAATTCTCCGCAAGGTCGTAATACTTAATTGTACCCTTTTTGTGGTGTATAACCAAATCACCGCGGAAGTACATGGTCTCCAGTGCGGCACGGGAGAGTCTTGTATTACTCCAATACCAATCAACTGTACCACTAAACCCTATATCAGCTGACGAAACAGCGCCCTTTTCGCGGATGATGCTCTTGATTTGGTCGCATACGGCATTGACCTCATCGTGACTTCTTCCGCTTGCCTTATGTGCTTCGCGATACCGCTGGAAATAAGGCCAGTGTGCGGTTTCCATAATCGAAAGGTTTTTATCGAAGTAGTCCAGTAACGTTCTATCCTCATATAAAAGTGAATACAACAGTTGCTTTGTGAAGCCCTTTACCCTCGACTGTAAAACAAGCTCCGGGTTCTTGCCGCATATATCAATAGGATCAAATTGAATACAGCCCGCCTGACGAATAAAATCGAGCACTCCCTGTTTACCTGAAAATTTGTAATTGCCTATAAGCCCTTGCTTTAAAAGCATGAACCTGCGTGCCTGTTTATTGGTTAAAGCAGCAGCCTTCATCATTTTGCCTCCTTGTTTCTATCCAGGCTAGATTACATTAACACTATACCACAACAAGCAATAGTCGGATAAGTGTAAAGCAATTTCATCGTGTGCGTAGTTTCAAGTTAGGGGTGAGTTCTCTTAGCGAAAAAACAGAAAAACCTCCATAGGGGTCTTCCCATAAGTGATTTTTCCGGTAGTTCGCCAGTTGCTTTGCAGGCAATTCCGTGGTATTATTTACCGTAGGCTTTTGTCGAAATTTTACAATATTTTTGCTGTCTGGGTGGGTTACCACTATTTGAATTGGGGGATTTATGGTATTTTCCAGTTTGGTTTTTCTACTTAGATTTTTACCCATAACCATTCTGCTTTATATGATTGCTCCAAATATCAAGATTAAAAATATAGTTTTGATTGTTGCATCTCTTTTTTTCTATGCATGGGGCGAGCCGGTCTGGGTAATACTGCTCATCTACAGCTCATTGATTGATTATGTTTGCGGAGGACTGGCCGGCAAGCACAAGAGAACTAAAAAGGGCAGAACATTCATGATAATCTCTCTGGTACTGAATCTGGGGCTGCTGGCCATTTTCAAGTACGGAGACTTTTTTATCGGTACCATCAATGCATTGCTGAATGTGCGAATTCCCGGCACCGGTGTTTCGCTGCCTATAGGAATCTCCTTTTATACGATGCAGACCATTTCATATACAATTGATGCGTACAGAGGAAAGGTAAAGGTACAAAAATCCTTCCTGAACTTCCTGCTTTTTGTTTCAATGTTTCCTCAGCTTGTGGCCGGTCCGATTGTGCGTTATGAGGACATAGAAAATGAACTGGCAGACAGGAAAACCAGCTGGCAGGACATTTATGAGGGAATCCTGCGCTTTGTCACGGGTCTGGCAAAGAAGGTTTTGATTGCCAACTACGCCGGAAGCCTGGCTATTACTTATCTCGACGGTAATCTATCAAACCAATCCGCACCATACCTTTGGTTCGGACTTTTGTGCTTCACCTTTCAGATTTACTTTGACTTTTCCGGATATTCAGACATGGCCATTGGGCTTGGAAGGATGTTTGGATTCCACTTCCCGGAGAATTTCAATCACCCTTATGTTTCTCTAAGCATCACGGACTTTTGGCGTCGTTGGCATATGACCCTGGGGAGCTTCTTCCGAGACTATGTATATATCCCGCTGGGGGGAAATCGCAGATACCAATACAGGAACATTTTGATAGTATGGATGCTTACAGGACTATGGCATGGTGCCAGCTGGAATTTTGTCCTATGGGGCCTGTACTTTGCCGTCATTCTTGTAATGGAGAAAACGTTTTTGCTCAAAGCATTGCAGAAAGTCCCTAAGGCTGTACGAATAGCCTACTCTTTTTTCATTATCATGTTCGGATTCAACTTTTTCTATTTTGTCGATTTCAGCCGAAATTTAAAGGCTTTGAGGGTAATGTTCGGATTTGGGGGTGCAGCATTCACCCTTTCAGATGTTTTGCAGCTTGCTGTTAACTATCTGCCCTTTGTGGCCATATGTATTATCTGTGCAATACCCACCAAGGACTTTATTTTGAATAAAATCAGCCAGCATAATCTACCGTCGCGGCTTACGGCTGCGGGAGCGGCTCTTTGTGTCGGAGCCTTGCTGATACTGTGCATGGCCGGTATTGTAAGCAACAGCTACAACCCCTTTATTTACTTTAGGTTTTAGTGCCATTATGGAGGAAGTATGAAAAAGCAGCAATACCCCGTAATTATTACATTTACAGCGCTTATGACAATATTTTGCCTCTTTTCCTTGTCTTCGGATAGTGATGGCTTCTCTGCGTTTGAGAACAGAGAGCTGGCGGGCAAACCAATATTGACTGCAAGCAGCTATTTCGGCGGAGAATTTGGGGAGGCTTATGAGGAGTATTTATTGGATAATTTTATGCTGAGGGATTTATCAGTTGTAGGCTATCAGGCATATACTGGCATGTTCTTTTTGGATGCCTTTTTGCAAAGTGAAGATGTTTTGATGAGTGTGAATGTAGATGATTTTGTCAGTGCACCGGAACAGATGGAGGGTGGGCGATCGGTAATGGATGGGCAATCAATAACAGATGGTCAAGGAGCGGGTGATCCACAGGGTGCAATTAATGTGCAGCGCGCGGGTAAGCAGCAATCAGCTGCTGGAAGTCAAAGTAACGGGGGACGCTTTTTACCAAATGCTCAGTATAGTACAGTGGACGGGCAAGCTGCAGCTGCAACGCAGCCGGGTACGGGAGAGGTACAATCCACAGATGGTCAATCGGGAACTGAACAATCGGGGCCAGGGCTGCCAGGATATGGCCAGGCTGGAGCCGAACAGGCCGGAGCCGGACAACCGGGAGCCG
>CAZQCL010000012.1:0-20199 GCA_964592435.1 uncultured Oscillospiraceae bacterium | reverse complement strand
GGAGTTCAGCAACCCTTTGATATAAATCAAAACCCAGGCGGGACCCAGGATGACTATGGTGGAGATATCGGCCAGGGTGACCAGAAATTGAACAACTCTCTAATTATAGCCGGTGACAGAATCATGATGCCTACGGGCGCATATGGCCTAAAAAACTTCGGGGGCTTGCTGGCAGACGCAGCGGAGCTAATGCCTCAGGTCAACTTTTACTCAATCACCGGTCCTACAAGCGCAGCATTTTATGCATCAGAGAAGTACAGTACAGGCACCTATAACCAAAGCAAGGCTGAAGTGATTATTCAAGCCAATGCAGTAGGTGTTAAGGTTGTAAAGGCATATGATAAATTGAATGAGCACAAGGATGAGGATATCTACTTCAGGTCGGATGTCCACTGGACAGCTTTGGGCGCCTACTATGTCTATGAAGCATTTTGCGAGTCTGCACAAATTCAGTCGGCAAGCTTGAGCGATGACTTTACAATGGATACCTATGAGCCGTTTTTAGGTGGATTATATTCACAGATATATAAGCTGCCCCAGGCTGCGAGATTGAAAAGCAATCCGGAGCAGCTGGATTATTATATCCCTAAAATCGATCATAAGCTGACGCTCTATAAAATGGGCAATTTGGCGGCTCCCTATAGTGTTGACAGTATCATCAATACGAATTTCAAAAGCCTGGGTGCATACAAATACTCCTGCTTCGCCTGGGGAGACCAGCGCATTCAAAAAATAGAAACGGCCAGCTCCACAGGCAGAAAGGTTCTGCTTATAAAGGACTCATACGGTAGTGCCTTAGTGCCTTTTCTTGTACCAAATTATTCAAAGATCTATGTGGCTGACCCAAAAGGCTTCAATCAAGAGGGAAGCCTTACCTTTGATGCCAAGACACTTATCAAAGATGAAGAAATTGACGATGTAATTTTCTGTTTTTCCATTTACGGAAGCGGGAGAAAAATTATTCAAAGCACTTTATCAAGCCTGCTGCTGAAATAGAATCTGCTGATTGTTTCTGCTACCTGCATCATTGTCACAGGTAATTTTCTCAGTAAAAGAGATTTTCATAATTTCATACTCTATCTGTCCACCCGGTGTTTCAATTGTAACCTTATCACCGGCCTGTTTTAAAAGTAAAGCTTTGCCCATGGGAGAAAAACAGGAGGCCTGATTCATATCTAAAAGAGTTTGATTCTTAAAGGGAAGCACAATCTGATAGCTCTCGACTTCCATATCCTCAGCATCTCTTACGTCTACCATACTTCCTATTATGGATACAGGGCAGCTATCTGAAGCGTTCTTTTTTACACGCACGCCTTTAAGGTATTCTTCAATCCCTGCAGTATATTCCCTGAAGAACACTTCACTATCCATACCTGTTTCTGCATTGTCGGCATAAAAGGCCTTTATAACAGACTCCTTTTTTCCTTCGATCTCAGCGACGTGATTCGTTAGGATTTCAAATGTCCGTTCAGACAACACTGTTTTTTGCATTTCCATCGCCCCCCTTTCAACAATATTCCATAAAATGGGTTAAAAAAATAAATATAAGAAGACACTTCGCAAGGTCTTTGCAAAATGCCTTCCGAAATTTATAGTACCACAATTGTAAGTGGTTGTCAATGATGGTTACGGATTCCATTTAATTACATGGTTTTTATACTGTTCAGACCAACAGTGTAAACTGTAACTATTTATGATTTCCTTTCATCCTTTTGATACTGTAGCAAATAGAGGGAATGATACATGCCCTTTCTTGCCAGCAGCTCCTGATGATTGCCGGATTCTCTTACCCTGCCCTTGTGCAGCAGGATAATATTGTCCGCATGCTGTATGGTGGAAAGCCTATGGGCGATAACTATGGTCGTGCGGTTTTTGGTGAGCTTGCGCAGTGCATCCTGTATCAGAAGCTCCGTTTCAGTATCAATATTGGAGGTGGCCTCATCCAGTACCAGTATGGCAGGATTAAAGGCAAGGGCGCGTGCAAAGGCAAGCAATTGCCTTTGGCCTGAGGAAAGGGTAGAGCCGCGCTCTGTTACTTCTGCCTCGTAACCGCCGCGCAAATTACTAATGAAGCCGTCCGCATTAACATACTCAGCCACCGCTTTAATTCGCTCATCGCTTATAGCTTCTTCATTCAGTCGAATATTATCCTTTAGTTTACCGCTGAAAAGAAAGACATCCTGAAGCACAACGCCGATATGCCTTCTCAAATCATCCTTGCCAATATCTCTTATATTGATGCCGTCAATTAAGATCTCACCATCCTGTATTTCATATAAGCGGCTTAGCAAGCTAATTATCGACGTCTTACCCGCACCTGTCGCACCAACGATTGCAACGGTTTGTCCGGCAGGTACGCTGAAGCTTACATCCCGAAGCACCCAATCGTCATCATTGTATGCGAACCATACGTTTTTGAATTCGATATTTCCCTTAAGGGCATTCTCCTCCAGGTCCGCTGTTCCGTCGTCCTCTTCCTCGGGAGTGTCAAGTATCATAAATATTCTTTCAGAAGCAGCCATTGAGGCCTGCAGAATATTATATTTTTCCGCCAGATCGTTAATTGGTTGAAAGAGCATTGAGATGTAATTAATAAAGGCAAACAGAATACCGAAGGTCAGCGTACCGTCCAACACTCTAACACCGCCGAACCAGATAAGTAAAGCCAGTGCGAAAGAAGAGAGCATCTCAATAAGCGGACGGAACAGTCCAAAGGTGACAACCTGGCCCATTACAGCCTTTTTATATTCTTCTCCCGTTTCATTAAATTTATTGAAATTTTGCTTTTCTCTATGAAACATCTGTATGACACGCATGCCGGAAATATTTTCAGAGATGGCTGAATTAATCTTTGCCAGCGCAATGCGCACATTTCTATATACCTTTCTGATTTTGATTCTAAAAAATACAGTCAGTACTATTACAACAGGCATGACAGCCAGAGCAACCAGCGTAAGTGAAACATTGAGCCGGTACATAATTGTGATAGTACCGGCCAGCAGCACAAAGTCCTTCAAAAGAGTAATAAGGACGTTGGTGTACATATCGTTCAGTGTTTCCGTATCATTTGTGACACGAGTAACCAGCCTGCCTATAGGATTTTTGTCAAAATAGGAAAGGGGCAGCTTTTGCATGTGAGAGAAAAGCTGCTGGCGTATATTATATATAATGGATTGACCGGCGTAGCTTAACACATATATCTGCAGGAGATTAAAAAGAAACGATGCAGCTACCAGTATCAGGAAATAGAGTCCCATGCGGTTTAACGCATCAGTATCGCCGGCCTTAATATAATCATCAATTGTAATCCCCATCAAATAGGGCCTGACCAGGTCTACAGCTGTTGAAGCAAACAGAAGGAGCACTGCAAAAAGGAAATAGTACCAATAACGGGCTGCAAAGGTCAAAAGCCTCTTCATTAAGCGCGAGTCATATACCCTTAATTTTAGCTCTTCTTCCTGGAAGGCATCACTTTCATAAAGACTTCTGCTTTCCTGAGAAGCACCTTGCCGCCTCTTACCTTGTTGCTTGCTTTGATGCTCTTTGCCTACCTGGCCTTTGCCTTCCTGCTCGGTATCTATATTCTCATGTCTGTCCTTTTTGCCCATGTTATTCCGTCCTCTCTATCTCATCAGCTAAAAGCTGTCTTGTGTGCAAACTATTGTAATAGCCGCCCAGTTCAATCAGCGATGTGTGAGTGCCGCGCTCTATGATTTCTCCGTTATCCAGCACAATAATCTCGTCCGCATCCTTTACCGCAGATATTCTGTGGGAAACAATAACGCTGGTGCGCTGTTTCATCAGAGCTTTCAGATCGCTGAGAATGCTTTCCTCTGTTTTTGCATCTACAGCCGACAGACAGTCATCCAATATCAGAATAGAAGGAGAGCCCAACACAGCCCTTGCAATGGCAACGCGCTGTTTCTGGCCGCCGGACAATGTAACGCCGCGTTCACCGACTATGGTGTCGAATTGCCTGGGAAATTCCATAATATTATCATATAACCTTGCAATCCCGGAGGCCCTCCCGATTTCCTCATTGCTGAAGCCACGGTAGAAATCGATGTTGTTACGGATAGTATCGGAGAACAAAAAGGTGTCTTGAGGAACGCAACCAATACTGGTTCTGAGTAAGGACAGAGAAATATCGTTAATATCTGTGCCGTCAATGAAGAGAGCTCCATCAGGCACCGATAAAAGTCTTGGAATCAGGTTGATCAATGTTGTCTTGCCAGTGCCGGTGCGTCCGACTATAGCAAGGGTTTTACCCCTTTCAACAGTGATGCTGATATTTTTAAGAACGGGACTAACCGAGCCGGGGTAGGTAAATGATAGATTCCTGAATTCGATTTGGCCTTCAATACCGGTTACAGCCGGGCTTTCAACCTGATCTTCGATAATGGCTCCGCTTTGATTTTCAGTCCGGTTTTCGGCGTGACCGGTGATTTTACTTGTATGGTATTTGGTCCGGTTTTCGGCATGACCGGCGCTTTTATCTGTTTCGTTTTCATTTGCCTGATAATCGACACTTTGTCTATCAGTGATCTCCGGCTTTTCATCCATTATTTTATTGATTCTTTCCAGCGACACGGAGCCTCTCTGAAAAATATTAGCTACCCAGCCAAGAGCTGTAATAGGCCATATCAGCAAGCCCAGGTATGAATTGAATGCAACAAAATCTCCCAATGTCAGGGAGCCCTCAATAACAAGAATTCCACCGTACCATAGAGCGATAATAAAAGAAAAAGAGGATATCAGCATTACGCTTGGAAACATCATGCTCATAAGTCTGATAAATTTCAAATTAGCTTCTTTGTTAATCCTATTGACACGTTTGAATTTTTCAATTTCCTTTCGCTCTTGCACAAAAGACTTAACAACCCTTATGCCTGAAAAATTCTCTCTGGCGGTTTCCGTCAGGTTTGAAAAAGCCTCCTGCTGCTTTGTAACAGCAGACTCCATAATTTTCATAAAGAAGAGGACGGTGACTGACAGCAGCAGGAGTGGGGCAAAACAAGCCGCAGTCAGGCGCCAGCCGGCAGTAATAAGCATCATGACCAAAGCTGCTATGGGAATCATCAGGGAGTCAATCGCAAAAATGATACCCTGGCCGGTGGCTAAAGTGACATTGTTCATATCATTCGTTGCATGGGCCATGAGGTCACCGGTTTTGTGCGTGTTAAAGTAATTTGCGGAGAGCCTCTGTAAATGAGCGTAAAACCTGTTTCTGAATGATAGCTCTATGCTTCTGGATACCCCGAATAGGGTATATCTGAACAGAAACCTGAATGTGGCGATGCCAACTGCAATTAGTGCGATAATAATAGCGAATTCAGCCAGTTTTGCTATTGTCAGCGTTCCGCTTTCCAGGGAATCTGTCGCTCTGCCGAGAATCCTGGGCATTACCAGCTGTAGCATGTCGACACATAATAAAAAGATAACACCCAGCGCATATCTGTATTTGTAACGAAGTAAAAGATCCTTTATATATCGTAGAGTGCTCATAAAAAATATCTCCTATGGTTGTGAGAACATTATATCATACCCAACACTTTTTCCTTGATACAATGGTGTCTAATAGATGGCGGATAGCCCACAAAGATGCCGGGAAAATAGTGCGGGAACACTAAATCTATGGTAGTATAAATATGGTAGTATAAATAATATACACATAATAATGGCGCTTTACAATACACTGGGAGAAAACACATGGGGCTGCACTATTATCTGCAGACAGTACGCAAATTAAATAATATGGGACGTTGGTCCACTGATTTCATGCATCAGAGGGCAACAGTCAGCGAGCATTCCTTTTTTGTTTCACAGGCAGGCCAGATGCTGGCACTGATTGAAGAGCAAAACGGTAATACAATTGATTGGAGCAGATTGTTCAAAAAACTGCTGAATCATGATGTGGTCGAGGCGATGACCGGTGATATAATAAGTACTGTAAAGTATAAAAACAAACAACTTAGAGATATGCTCAACATTCTGGAGAGAGAAGTTGTAGAAGAGAATTTGCTTGTGAATATGGAGGAGCCTTATAAAAGCATTTACAGGAATATTCTGTTCGATGGCAAGGATGATACAATAGAGGGTAAAATTCTCAAATGCGCTGATTATATTGATGCGATTATGGAGTGTGTTAATGAGGTTCGTTTAAACAATATTGTACCCTTTGTTGACAAATATCATACTATTGTTGACAAACTGAGGAAGTCGGATCTTGTCAGTGCAAAATACTTTTTAGACGAAATCTTGCCTGAGCTTGTGAAAGGCTGTGTTACTTTGGAATAAATAAACCGATTCAGTCAGTTTCAATCGGAAATATAATAAAATTGTTTGAGGTGTAGGATGCTTTCAAGTGTAGAAATTCAGAAAATTATACCCCACAGGTATCCATTTTTACTGGTGGATAGAATTATCGAGTTGGAGCCCGGCAAAAGGGCGGTTGGGATCAAAAATGTGACTGTTAATGAACCGTTCTTTCAGGGGCATTTCCCGGGATTTCCAATTATGCCCGGGGTGCTGATTGTTGAGGCTCTTGCCCAGACGGCAGGTATTGCCGTAAACGCAGAAGCTGCAGGGATTAGCGATGGTGATGGTGAGGACACAGGCAGCGAAGCTAAAAAGACAGGAAGCTCCGAAGACAGATCCGCCAAAGCCACAGCGGAGACGCTAGATAAGAAGCTGGGTGTCTTCGCAAGCATAGATGGGATGAAATTCAAAAAGCAGGTAATGCCGGGAGATACATTGCGCATGGAGGTTGAAATATTATCTTCGAAGCTGGGTATCGTTAAGGCAAAGGTGAGAGCAAGCGTAAAGGATAAAACTGCAGCAGAGGGCGAAATTCGTTTTGCCATGACAACGGTCAAGGCATAGCGCCGGATAGTCAAGGCATAGCGCCGGATGGTCGAGGCATAGCGCCGGTCAAGCGATGACTCCGCGGCCAATGCATAGCAATGGCTAAAGCATAGCGATGGCTATGCCATTGCCCCGACCAAAACGTGATTTCGTTTACTAGCAAAGCAACGGTCAAGATATGAGGCTCAACTGGGGGAAAGACTTAGCTGACAGCGAGCTTTCTTCTGGCTTCCAGGAACATCTCGCCTACCTTGTATATGTCCCCGGCACCCATTGTAATAACCAGGTCGCCAGGTTCTGCATTTTTATCAAGAAATTCGACTATTGAGTCAAAGCCCTTAATATAAAAGGCCTTTTTTCCCGTGCTTAGTATTCTTTCCGCAAGGATGGAGGAACTAACCTCTCCGCAGTCCACCTCGCGGGCGGCATAGATATCTGATAATATTACGAAATTGGCGTCGCCAAATGCCGTCGAGAATTCATCCAGCAGATATTTTGTCCGGGTGTAGGTGTGGGGTTGGAAAACGCACCAAATCCTTGAATAATTGCAGTTAGCGGCGGCTTTTAACGTGGCGGCCACCTCTGTGGGGTGATGGGCATAATCATCCATCACTGTAATACCTTCTATTTTTCCTTTTAGCTCAAAACGCCTATGGGTGCCACTGAACTTTTGCAGTGCTTTTGTGGCAGAAGCCACACTGCAGCCCATTATGCTACCTGCCCCTATTGCTGCAAGGGAATTGCTCACATTATGTATACCGGGTACTTTCAATCTAATTTCAGAAACCGGCTCGTTTTTATACATCAGTGTATAAGATGCGCAGCCCATATTATCTAAGGTAATATCTGCGGCGTTCCAGTCGGACTCGCTGTTTTGAAGCCCAAAAGTCACCTTGTTGCAGGACACATGTTCCATCACATCAAGGGCAGGCCGGTTATCGGCATTGACCAGCAGCCATCCGTTCTCAGGGACAAGCTCCGCAAAGCTCTGAAATGACTTGTGAACCTCGGAGAAATTCTTGAAATAATCTGCATGGTCATATTCGATGTTCAATATAACTGCCAGATAGGGATGCAGCTTTAAAAAGCTTCCCGCATATTCACAGGCTTCGGCAATAAAGTAATCGCTTGCGCCGATTCTCGTAGTCCCTCCAATTACATTGAGCTCGCCGCCAATATGAATTGTTGGGTCAAGGCCTTCTTCCAGCATAATCATGGAAAGCATAGAGGTTGTTGTGGTTTTTCCGTGCGTGCCCGATACGGCAACACTCCCGGGATATTTTTTCATAATCTCGCCAAGCAGAGCTGCTCTGTCAATTAATGGCACGCCAGCCTGAGATGCAGCAACAAGCTCGGGATTGTTCGGCTTCACAGCCGCTGTATAAACTAAAAGGTCTGTACCTTTAACATTTTCAGCCTGATGTCCTATTGCTATTTTAATGCCTGAGTTCTCCAGCTTTTGTGTAATGGGCGAGGACTTTATATCAGAGCCTGTTATAATATAACCTTGACTGGCTAAAATCTCGGCAAGGCCGCTCATGCTTATTCCGCCTATACCGGTGAAATGTATCTTTTTTATTTCCTCTGCGTTTAGAAGCCCGTCAATCTGCATATAATTACACTCCCAAGCCCTATTCTCATGATATTCTAATCATACAATATTTATTTATAAATGTAAAACGTGATTAGTCATCATACCACGGCATTTTCATACTAAGCATTGACAATTTATTGATACAATATGCCCTATATTATATTCATCAGATTCCTTTATAAATACCTTCTGATAATATGTTCCAAAAAAATACGAACAATTACTGCAAAAAACCATAGAACATTCGTAATTTTGTGATACAATATTAAGTGACATAAGCAAAAAGGATAATATTACTGTGTAGTGAACAGGCATTTATACCGTTAATGAATGTGAATCGAGTAAAATATGTAAAATGAGTGATGCTATGGAAAAGATTTCAAGGAATGAAAGAATATCAGTCCTGCAAAGGATACTATGCGATTCGCCGAGCAAGGTCTTTACACTCGGCATGTTCTCTGAGATGCTGGGCTGTGCCAAATCTTCCATCAGCGAAGATATCGACATAATAAGAAGAGCCTTTGAGAAGCATGGCCTTGGTACGATAGAAACATTAACCGGAGCTTCCGGGGGTATACGTTACCTGCCCATGTATTCGGATGAAGAAACCACGAGGCTGGTGGAAAGGCTTTGCGCCGAGCTGACCAGGAAGGAAAGGATATTACCCGGAGGCTATTTGTACATGCTGGATATGATTTATAATCCTGATATTGTATCGGATATCGCCAGAGTTTTTGCAGGCTGCTTTAATAACAAGGGCATTGACTATATAATTACCGTTGAAACAAAGGGAATACCCCTTGCGTTTATGACCGCCAGATATATGAGTATACCGCTAATCATTGTTAGACACTACAATGAAGCTACCGACGGAGCTTCGGTGAACATCAACTATATTTCCGGCTCATCAAAAAAGATGCAGACCATGGTGTTACCTCTTCGTTCATTGAAGCGTCATTCCAGGCTGCTCTTCATAGATGACTTCATGAAGGGCGGGGGGACGGCCAAAGGGATATTGGAACTTTCGCGGGAGTTTGAATGCCAGGTGGTGGGAATCGGTGTTATGATTCAAACTGCCGAGCCATATAAAAAGCTGGTAGACAATTGGTTTTCACTGCTTACGCTCCATAATGTGGATGAGGATAAAGCTATTACCAGAATTGAACCGAGCAATTGTTTGACAATTTCCGGCTTAAGTTCCAAAATGTAAATTAATATAAGAAGGAAAATCGGATTTTATATAGAATATAATCATATAGGTCTTTTTTGTGTACAATTATATTAGGGGAAGGTGGTAGCAGATCATGGAAATCACAGATGTCCGCATTAGAAAAATTGACGTAGAGGGCAAAATGAAAGCAGTTGTATCCGTGACCTTTGATAATGAGTTCGTCGTGCATGATATCAAAGTGATAGAAAGCCAAAACGGAATGTTCATAGCCATGCCCAGTCGGAAAACTCCAGACGGCGAATTCAAGGATATTGCGCATCCGATCAATGCAGCCACAAGAGATAAAATTCAGACAGCGATACTTGATAAATACGTATCAACAACGACCGCTGAAGAATAGAATTTGAGAGGCACTTTGAAATGAAGTGTCTTTTTTATGTTGAAATTATGTCCGAGTAGTGCAATAATATATGCGGAATGAGGAAATGAAAGGACATACTCTGAAATGGGACATACTACCGCCTTGGTTCTTGCTGCCGGTGAGGGCAAGAGGATGAAATCGGATAAAGCAAAAGCCTTACATGAGCTTTGCGGCAAAGCGTTGATAAAATGGGTCTGTGAAGCAGCCCAAGGGGCGGGTATTGACAAATGTGTTGTCATAATAGGGCATAAAGCCGAACAAGTAATGGAATACATGGGAGATACAGTCGATTATGTGCTCCAGGAGCAGCAGCTTGGCACCGGACATGCCGTACAGCAGGCTCATAGCTATATTCGCGGAACCAGCGGTACAATAGTAGTATTGTGCGGGGATGTCCCCCTTATTTCTTCGGATACCATAAAAGAAGCAATAGAATACATGAATAACAGAGGTTTCAAGGCCGTGGTCATTACAGCGGACGTATTGGATCCGGTTGGCTATGGGCGGATTATCAGGGATTCAAACGGAAACTTTGAGAGGATAGTGGAACAGCGTGATGCAACCGAAGAAGAGAAAGCTATCCGGGAGATTAATTCCGGCATGTATGTTTTCTCTTCGAAGGAGCTGGAGAAGGCTCTAAGCTTGCTGACGAATGACAATGCCCAAAAGGAATATTATCTTACCGATACACTGGAAATTTTGTTGGCAAAGGGGTATAGTGTAGGTGTGCATAAAGTAGAGGACAGTAATGAAGTCCTTGGTGTAAATGACATGGTACAGCTTAAGAATTTATCTGACATTGTGGAAAAGAGGAAGCTGCAAAAACAACATCATATCAATTAAAGGAGCATAGGAATGAATCTGCACGGTAAGGACATTAAAATTTTTGCTGGGAACTCGAACCGCCTCCTTGCTGAGGAAATCGCTGAAAAGATTGGGTTGCCGCTGGGAGTTGCAACTGTCGGGAAATTCAGCGACGGTGAGTGCGCTATTAATATCGGTGAGGTTGTACGAGGATCTGATGTATTTGTGATCCAATCAACGTGCGCACCTGTAAATGACAATCTGGTAGAACTTTTTATAATAATGGATGCATTAAGGAGAGCTTCTGCGGGCAGAGTTACTGCTGTCATGCCATATTTCGGCTATGCCCGCCAGGACAGGAAAGCAAAGGCAAGAGATCCTATTTCAGCCAAGCTGGTGGCAAATTTAATTACGGTGGCAGGGGCTGACAGAATATTGACAATGGATTTGCATACTCCGCAGCTTCAGGGCTTTTTTGACATCCCGGTTGATCATCTAAGGGGGGTGCCTATCCTGGCAAGCTATTTTCAAGAGCTTTTTGGTGATACCGGTGATGTGATAGCGGTATCTCCTGATGTTGGTAGCGTTACTCGCACAAGGAAGTTTGCAGAATGGCTTGATATCCCCATAGCCATTATTGATAAGAGAAGGCCAAAGGCCAATATAAGTGAAATAATGAATATAGTTGGTGATGTGAACGGCAAAAAGGCTGTTCTGATCGATGACATGATTGATACCGGCGGTACTGTTGTGCAAGGCGCCACTGCATTAATGGAAATGGGAGCAAAAGAAGTGTACGCCTGCTGTACCCATGGAGTCCTTTCAGGTCAGGCCTGTGAAAGGATTGAAGAGTCATGCATCAGGGAATTGGTCATGCTCAATACTATCCCGCTTCCTGAGAATAAGCCTACTAAAAAGCTCACTTCTCTTTCCGTAGCTACGATTTTTGCAGAAGCGATAGAAAGAATATATGGTGATATCTCCATTAGCACACTTTTTACACAAAGGGAATAAGCCGTTCGGAGGTGCTGTATTGGAGAATCTGACCATTATTGCCGGGCTGGGGAATCCGGGAAAGAAATATGAAAATACCAGACACAATGTAGGCTTCAATGTAATAGACTTTTTATCAGCAAAATACTCAATCAAAGTAAACCGCCTGAAGCATAAAGCCCTTACCGGCGACGGCACTATAAAGGGTGAAAGAGTTCTGTTGGTTAAGCCACAGACATTTATGAATCTCAGCGGTGAGAGTATACGTGAAATTGTCGAATGGTATAAGCTTCCCATGGATAAACTTATTGTAATATACGATGACGCCGACCTGCCTGCCGGGACTATAAGAATTCGTCCGAAGGGCAGCTCCGGCACTCATAATGGCATGAAATCCATTATTTATCAGCTCCAATCAGATGAATTCCCACGCATCAGGATTGGAATAGGAAAAGCACCGGAAGGTTGGGATTTGGCGGACTATGTGCTTAGTAGAGTAGCTACCGAAGATGGGAAAGCGATTTGGCAAAGCATTGAAAGAGCGGCGGATGCAGCTACTACAATTGTCAGCATGGGCACCGAAGCCGCAATGAACTTGTACAACGGCGACCAAGAACGCGGAGATAAGGATATGTAGAAGGGGAGTACTACTGTAGGTGCTTGGAAACACAATAATGGATTTCTGCTTTGCAGAAATGCTACATTAATGTAATATTTCGCTTTAGCGAAATCTATTGAACAAATAGTACTGCCGCTACCTTAATAGAAACACAAATTTGGAAGGTTTTATGAACAATTTAATCGCCCCATTACTGGAACTGGAAGAATACAGGCAGGTTTTATCCTCTGCGAAGAAATATACCCGGCCTGTAAATATCATAGGGCCCTCTGAATCCCAGAAGGCTCATATTTGCTATGCCCTTTGCCGGCATTCCGGCAAAAAAGGAATTTATGTTGCATACAATGAAATGCAGGCCAGAAAGCTATTTGAAGACTTCAGCTTCTTTTTGGGCGATGACCTGCTTTTTTATCCTACGAAGGAAATAATGCTATATGATGTTGAAGCAAAGAGTTATGATACGGTTTACCAAAGGCTTCGGGTTCTAGACCGTGTCAGCCGTGGTGATTTCTCATTCATAATAACCTCTGTAGAAGCTATTTCCCATAGACTGGTGCGTCCTGATATTCTATGGGAGAATGTTATTGAAATAGATTATCAGAGCAGAATCGATCTGGAGGATTTGTCGCGCAAGCTTATTGTGATGGCCTACGAGAGAGTTGAAGCCGTCGAAAAGCGGGGACAGTATGCAATTAGAGGAGGTATTGTCGATGTATTTCCCGTTGATGGGGACAATGCCGCGCGGCTGGAGCTCTTCGGTGACGAAATTGACTCCATACGTTCCTTTGATGTGAATACACAACGCTCCACCGGACAAATTGAAAGCGTTAGGATAATTCCTGCCCGAGAAGTTATTTATTCTCTCGAAATGAAGGACAAAATAATAAAGGCGGTAAAGTCGGATCTGGAGCAAGCAGGTAAAAAGAATCACAGCCTTACCAGCAGAGTCAATACCGATATGGAGCGTCTGAGAGAATCCTGGTATTTCGCCGGGATTGACAGATACATAGCATATATTACCTATGAACCTGCTTCTTTTTTTGATTATGCGGGCGATGACAATCTATTATTTATGGATGAACCGGCAAGACAAAAGCAAAGGCTGGATAACCTGCTACTGGAGCATGCGGAAATATGTAAGGCGATGCTGGAAAAAGGACAGCTGCTGCCCCAGGGTACGAGGCTGCACTTTGATTATAACGATATTTTCACGAAGGCAGATAAAAGAAAAGTCTTTTACATGAATACAATTCATGGGGATAGCATTTCTACAAAAAACGCTGAGCTGGTTAATCTTCCATGTAGAATAATGGGTTCCTTTCAAGGAAACATCAATATGCTTGCCGAGAGCCTTGAGGGATGGAAGCGGGATAAGAACAGGGTAGTGCTTCTTTCCGGAACAAAGGGACGCGGTGAAAGGTTGCGTGAAACGCTATGGGAGAAAGGTATTGAAACAGTGTATGAAGACACAGCCCAAATGCCGATCCAACCCGGGCAGGTAGTTATTACCCATGGCAGTCTGAATAAGGGATTTGAATACCCGACCATCGGCCTTGTAGTAGTTAGCGACAAAGAGGTATATGGCCGGGATAAAAGGAAGCTTGCTAAAAGCTCGAGCAAACATAAAGGACGTCCCATTAGTGTATTCTCGGAGCTGACCATTGGCGATTATGTGGTGCATCAGGCTCACGGAATCGGACAGTATGTGGGCATAGAGAAGCTCTCGGTGGAAGGCATAAAAAACGATTATCTAAAAATACGCTACCGTGAAGGGGATTTTCTTTATATACCGACTAATCAAATGGATCTCATTCAGAAATATATCGGTTCCGAGGGCAAGCAGCCAAAGGTAAGCAAGCTGGGAGGGACAGACTGGATAAAGACAAAGAAAAAGGTAAAAGACTCTTTAAGAGAGCTGGCTGCCGAATTAATCAGGCTGTATGCCCACAGGCAGGCGATTAAGGGGTTTGCATATTCAAAGGATACCGTCTGGCAAGCTCAATTCGAGGAACAGTTCCCTTATGAGGAAACTGAGGATCAGCTTAAGTGCATTGAGGAGATCAAGGTGGACATGGAATCGGGGCATGTGATGGAAAGACTGCTTTGCGGCGACGTAGGCTATGGCAAAACCGAGGTGGCCTTACGAGCGATTTTTAAAGCAGCCATGGATGGGAAGCAGGTAGCCTACCTTGTGCCTACAACAGTATTGGCGCAGCAACAGCATAACAGCTTCGTGGAAAGACTGAAGGACTTTCCTGTTACAGTGGATGTCATAAGTCGCTTTCGCACCAGATCGGAACAGAGAAGGATTCTAAAAAATGTTAAGCAGGGGAATATAGATGTGCTTATTGGTACCCACAGGCTCTTACAGAAGGATATTCATTTCAAGGATCTGGGGATGCTTGTGGTCGATGAGGAACAGCGTTTTGGTGTGGCTCATAAGGAGCGGCTAAAAAATCTTGCACCGGGCGTGGACGTGCTGACACTATCGGCTACACCGATACCCAGAACCCTGCATATGTCACTGGTGGGGATAAGAGATATTAGTATTATTGAAGACCCGCCGGAGGAAAGATACCCTGTGCAAACTTATGTTATGGAGTACAACAGGGAAGTAGTTAAGGATGCAATAATAAGGGAAATTGGCAGACAGGGGCAGGTGTTTTATCTTTATAACCGGGTACGTTCCATTGATGTCAAGGCTACCGAGATACAGGCGATGGTTCCTGACGCCAGAATTGCTGTTGCCCATGGTCAAATGGAGGAAAGACAGCTGGAAGATGTCATGATGAGCTTTATCGCAGGAGAATTTGATGTGCTGGTATGCACTACTATCATTGAGTCCGGACTTGATATGCCCAATGTGAATACGATTATTGTGGAAGATGCCGACAGGATGGGACTGGCACAGCTTTATCAGCTCAGAGGGCGTGTAGGGCGTTCCAACAGGCTTGCTTATGCATATATTACTTATAAAAAGGATAAAATCGTTAACGAGGTAGCTGAGAAGAGATTGCAGGCTATCAAAGAATTTACGGAATTGGGTTCAGGCTTTAAAATTGCCATGCGCGATATGGAGATTCGCGGTGCCGGCAATTTGTTGGGCTCTCAGCAGCACGGGCATATGGAATCGGTGGGATATGATATGTATTGCAGGCTTTTGGATGAAGCGGTCAGGGAATTGAAGGGTGAACCGGTGAAAAAGGAAGAGGCCGAGATTACAATCGATATCAACGTCAGTGCCTATATAGATGACTCTTATATTAGCACGGAGAGCAGAAAAATTGAGATGTACAGGAAAATAGCAGCCATACGGGTTGAGCAGGATGTTTTGGACATAAAAGACGAATTGATGGACAGATACGGCGAGATTACGGATCCGGTAGAGAACCTCGTAAAAATTGCGTATATTAAAGCTTTAGCATGTTCACTGGGCTTTTCGTCCGTTACGCAAAAAAATGATACTATAATCCTAAGCATAGCCAGCGGGAAGAATGTGAATTTACAGGCCTTTGGAAAAGCAGCGGAAAAATATAGGCGCCAGCTTCTTTTTAACGCCGGTTCATCGCCTTATATCGTATACAGGATATTACCGGGGCATAAAAACCATCTTCTTGACAATATTAAGATTCTGTTACAGGATTTAAAAGGCTTTGATGTGAATTGATTATCTACTATAATGTAGTTAATCGGCTTAGCCAATAATAATATAAGGAGCGAGTGGTTTGGATAAAGCGTATAGAGATAAAAAACAGGACAGCCACAATAGAGAAGATAAGAAAACAATTCCTGTATTTGCGAAATATGGTCTGATTGCTATTGCAGTGATAATCGTTATTGCAGTAGTTCTTGTAATATATTTTAGTGTATCCGGGAATGTTGTTGCCAGAATCGACGGTGAAAAGATTACCGTGAATGAGTTTAAGTACAATCTGCAGTATCAAAAGCAGCTTATGTACAGCGAAGCCCTTAGTGTTGACCCTAATATAAGCGAGGAAACATTTTGGACTACCAGGATTGGTGGAGAAGATGCCGTAGAGGTTGCAAAGAAAAAGACTTTGGATGCCTTGAAGGACTCAAAGGTCCAGTATAACAAGGCAAAAGAGGCTAATATCTCAATGACGAAGGAAGAGAAGGATAGTCTTGATAATTACATTAAAGTGAACATTATCGACGTAATGGGCGGTGGGAACAAATTAAAAGCCAACAAGGCATTTGAGGAAGAATACGGTTTCCCCATTGATGTGATGAAAGACGCACAGATTCAAAGCTATATTGTATATAAATTCAAGTCCGAGCAGATAGGCAATATATCAGATGCTGATGCTGATGTGGATAGCTACTATGATTCGAATCCCGAATGGTACAAAGAAGATACACGGCTGAGGACAAATGCTGAGGAAGCGGTCTGGGCCAGGCACATACTTGTTGCGGCGGATGAAGCAACAGCCACGCAGGAGGAGAAGGACACAGCAAAAAAGTCTGCCGAAGATTTGATTGATAAGCTCAAGGCCGGAGATGATTTTGTAAAGCTGATTGGGGAAAACTCCGCGGATCCAGGATCAAGTGGTAGAGGCGGAGATTATGTATTTGGAATGTCATCTACCTTTTATGAATCATTTAAGAAAGCGGCGTTTGCACTTGAACCCGGTGAGTTTACACAGACACCCGTTCTGACAGGAGCAGGGTACCATATCATCATGGTCGATGAAAAATATGCGCAAGGCGAACCGGTCAGCCTTAAGTGTGCGAAAGAGTACTATGAGTACGGAACTTCATTTATTAAGGTAAAGCTTTACGAAAGGAAGCTGGCCGATTGGGTAAAGGGTGCCGAAATCAAAATGAATAGCGGCCTTTATGCGTCGATAAAATAGGCATCACTCCAAAAAAATATTGCATTTTCCTGGGACTTCCTTTAAAGGCAGTCCCTTTATGTTTTTCTTGAATCGCCACTTATGTATAAAACTCCAATAAATTATAGATACTAAAAAGGCAATAAGAACAATTCAGTTCCTTTAAAACATTCAGAAAGGATGTTTAGCACCGCAAAGGTGCGAATTTCCTTTAAAACATTCAGAAGGAGGTAAGGACATTGAAGGCAACCGGTATTGTACGAAGAATTGATGATCTTGGAAGAGTAGTCATACCCAAGGAAATCAGAAGAACTTTGAGAATAAGAGAAGGCGACCCTCTGGAGATATTTACCGATAAGGAAGGGGAAGTTATATTAAAGAAATATTCTCCTATAGGGGAGTTGGGCGATTTTGCTACTCAATATGCAGACTCTATACACAAGACAAGCGGACATATTACATGTATTGCGGACAGAGATACAATAATAGCGGTGTCGGGAGCATCTAAAAAAGAGTTCCTGGAAAAATCGTTGAGCATGGACCTGGAGAGAGTTATTGAGGAAAAAAACACTCTTGTAGTAAAATCGTCGGATGATAAAAGCATATCTATACTTGCTGACGAAGGTGCTGACAGGAAATATAGCTCTCAGGTTGTATCTCCCATTATTTCCGAGGGTGATCCTATAGGAGCTGTAATGCTGCTTTCCACCAATCCTGAAAGCAAAATGGGGGAGGTAGAGGCGAAGCTTGCGCAATCAGCCGCAGGCTTTTTAGGGAAGCAGATGGAGCAGTAAAGCTAAACGGCAAGGGAATGCAACCGCTGGGAACTATCGCGGTAAATACAGAACCAAGGGATAAAAACAGCAGAAAAGGCAGGTCTGCTGTTTTTTTTATGCGAGCACTGACGGTACTTGCACAATCACAATATTTCAGTTACTTTTCACAATTGTTAAACTTGTTTTACTTAATGGTATCCTGAATATTAGATTATGATTTATCATGATACAATAAGCTCAGAAGAACCTCAGCGTGAAATTGGAGGATTAATGCAGTTTATTGCTATCAATAAAAAAATCGAGGACATCAAAGATGATCCGGAGGAAATAAACAGGTTTGTGGAAGAATATAAACCATTCATTGCTTCTTGCGCAAAAAAAGTGTCCGGAAGATATTTAGACTACGGTGTTGATGATGAACTGAGCATCGCTATGATGGCATTCGTTGAAGCAATGAATTCTTTTGACAAGTCTAAGGGCAATTTTTTTGCTTTTTCCCGTAATGTAATAAAAAGAAGGCTTATTGACTATTATCGTACGCAAAGCCGTCATAACAATGTGTTACCACTAACCCTGTACGTGGATGGTCAGGATGAGGAGTTTGATATCAGTAGTGGGGAAGCGGTTCAAATTTACTCGGATCAGCGGCTTGCCGAATATAGAAGGCTCGAACTGGAAGAGTTGGGCGAAGAGCTGGCTGCCTGGAATATTACAT
This sequence comes from uncultured Oscillospiraceae bacterium, assembly GCA_964592435.1. Lineage (GTDB taxonomy): Bacteria > Bacillota > Clostridia > Acetivibrionales > DTU013 > JAAYBT01. The sequence continues at coordinate 1,389 of CAZQCL010000012.1, read as the reverse complement.
ATCCAGATCTGGCTAAGGTATCGCCTAAGCACAACAAAACACGGAGCCAATGCAGCAAACTGGCTGGATTAATAATATCGCAGCCTGATATGATGCAACAGGTTATGATAAAAAGGTATCTTCCCATTACGCAGTTGGAGAAACTCTCAGGAATACCCCGGAAAACCATCGAACGATTCCGAAAATATATAATAGCGATAGTTGTTATTATAACAGGTGATTACACTTATATAAGGGATTACGTAAAGCTATGAAATGCTATAAGGAAGGAGGCCGGTAAAGTGAAAGGGATCGTAGTAGAAATAAGCGGGAAATACGCAATCATATTGACACAGGGTAGATCCTTTGTAAAAGTGAAAGCTGTTGCAGACATGGCTATCGGAGAAGAAATCGATCTGAACCGGCCTGTCGGAAAGACGAAAAAAACGAGGGCTATAACGAAGATTACATCAATTGCAGCAGCGGGGTTGCTTGCACTTGGGCTTGGATATGCAGGCTACTGTTATACTGTGCCCTATAGCTATATTCATGTTGATATCAATCCGAGCATTGAGCTTACAGCTAATATTTATGACAGAATCATAGGGGTGGAAGCATTAAATAGCGGTGGTGAGGAGCTACTGGGCGGAAGCAATTTGAAAAATCATAGGATCGACACAGCAGTCAAACAGTTGATTAATGCGGCCGTGCAGTATGGATATCTGGATGTTGAGTGGCTGCAAGCAGCCGATGGCGAACCGATTGCGGATGTGCAGCAAACTATGGATGGGCCGGATACGGCATATAGGGGACAAGCATTGGACAAACCAGAGCAGACTGATCGCGAGCAAGCGACGGAGAAAGATGCGTCTGAGCCGAGTGCAGCCAGATCTGAAGCCGATGCTGATGAGCCACAGCAAGCCCCAAAGGACCAAAAGCTGGCAGATGAGTCAGCCATAACCATAAGCAAACTAGCAACGAAAAATGAAGGCACGATTGGGAATACCGTTCTATTAACAGTTTCAAGCAATAACTCCAGAAAATCCAATGCATTAAAGGATAATATAGTGACGGCAGCCACAAAGGAACTTGAAAAAGAAAAGGTCAAATCAGAAGTACTTATTGGCGAGGCCAGTATTGAGCAACGGGATGCTGCTAGAAGATTCGGGGTTACACCGGGCAAGCTGGTGTTAATTGAGGATGCGTTGGAATCGGAGGGCGAGTCGGCGTCGCAGATCGAAGAGCTTAAGAAAGCACCCATTAAGGATCTTTTAAGAAGGGCTAGCGATAAAGCCGATGAGAAGGCTAAGCGTGAAGAAGAAAGGAAAGTGGAGAAGGCTAAGCAGGAGGAGCAGAAGGCGAGAGAGAAAGCTAAGCAGGAGGAGCAAAAGGCAAGGGATAAGGCCAGGC
>CAZQCL010000011.1:0-24820 GCA_964592435.1 uncultured Oscillospiraceae bacterium | reverse complement strand
AACCCGTTCGAGTTTCTCAAACTTTGCCTCTACACACCGATAATATTGACTTTTTAATGCTGAAATTGATTTTGACATTTATTACGATTAACGAAAATCTAGGTGATTGACGAGTATTAAAGGTTTGAGAGTATACAGCCACCCTAAACAGCACCTGCAAAACAGGTTAAATGTGGGCTTTCTGGTAGTGCCGACCACCTATTGGCACATGTTCGGTCATTCACGACCACCCCTCTTTAACCTGCATGGTTTTCAACTCCATGGCTCACCCTCTGATTAAGGTGACGATACACATTTTGGGTCTGCATTTTGAATGGTCGTTTTAGGTCGCTATATATTTTGCGTTGATAGTGTTTATGCTAAAAGAGACTGAGCCTGACAGATGATATACTATTGGCATATAAAGGCAGAACCACATATGAGTATGACAATAACGGCAGCCTGCTAAGCGAAACCACCACTCAGCTAGACCATGCAACGGGACAGATACTGACAACAGACCCGGAAACGGGATTGCCAATACAGCCACAGATAAAAAGCTACAGCTATAATGCCTTTAACCAAAACATCAGTGTAACCAGTGCAGATGGCTCATACCAGCAGAACATATATGACGCACTTGGGCTCAGGATATCAACCATAGAGAACGGCTACCGTTCAGACTATGTATTCGACAGAGAAAGTATTATAGCGGAGTTTGACGGCAGCGGAACCTTGACAAGCAGGAATATACGGGGATATGGCCTATTGGCGCAGAAGGACGAAAAGGGTAGGCTCAACTACTACCTGCACAATGCTCATGGCGATGTTACCAGTCTGATTGATGCCAGCGGCAAGGTGCTCAACAGCTACCAGTATGATGCCTTCGGCAACACTATGACATATTCTGCAACAGTAGCCAACCGATTCCTATACGCAGGAGAACAGCTTGATACGATCACCGGCCAGTATTACCTGAGAGCCAGATACTACGACCCACAGGTCGGGAGGTTTACGCAGGAGGATACATACAGGGGTGACGGACTTAACCTGTATGCATATGTAGCAAATAACCCGGTGAACTTTATTGATCCGAGTGGACATAAAAAGTGTGAAGGGACGATAGATAGTTACCAGCCGGGTGGAGCTATAAAACTTGCAGGTATATTAACTGAATTGTATGATACATTTGTGAAAAAAACACAAAATTATGAATTGCATGATTTTTTTGATACAACAGGTTTCTATTGGGACGAAAAAGGAATTTATCATGCTAAACAGGATGGTTGGCAGAGTTGGAAGTATATAGGGTATAATAATCTTTATGATATGGCATTTAGTTTGGGCACAAGCATGGATAAAGCAAATTTTCAATTTAGTTATGACAGTGAAGATTATATTATATGGGCATGGAAAGGGGATTATTTGAACTTAGGTGCAGGGGCAGAATTGGGTATATATACAAGAATGGAAGTTCTTGGTGTGCCGACGGATCACTGGCTTGTAGACAAAAGCCTTGCCATGCCAATGACGTTAACTTTGGAACATAATGGAGAGCAGATTATCTCTTATGATCCTAAGAAAGATGATCCCGATGGGCAGAACACAGATAAATGGTGGGTGACGGGCTTTAATCCAAATTATCAAAATGTTCAGGCCAGTGACCTAACAGCAACTTATACTCTTGATTTTTCTGAAAGGAAAGATATGTTTAATGAATTCTTTAATACTGACGCGAGAGAAAGTGGATGGATATTTGACACAGAGAATTATACAGCTACATATACTTTTTAGAGTAGAGGAAGGATGATTATGCATAAGATAGTAGTTATTTTAATGTTCATTACATGTACACTCTTTCTAGGTTCATGTTCGTCAGGAGGGTCAAGAACAGAGATGCTTAGTAAAAATAACGATGATAAAAAAGCTGATACCCGATTTGAGCAAGTAATTGAAGCCATTAATAACGACGACAAAGATGATCTAAAATCTATGTTTTCCAAACATGCATTGGACAAAGCTGATGATTTTGATAGCAGAGTGGATTGTTTGTTTGAGTTTTTTCGAGGGAATGTCACTTCATGGGAGAGAAATGGAGGGCCGACAGTTTATGAAAGTATTGACCATGGACATAATACTAAAAAAATTAATTCTATGTACTATGTTAATACTGATAGGCAAGAGTATATTTTTTATCTTATTGAATGGACAATAGATAAAGACCATCCTGACAATATTGGTCTATTTGCGCTAAGGGTAATTAGGGCAGAGGATAGAGATACCCAATTCTTAAAATATCAAGATATGGAGGCTGGAATTTGTTGCCTGATTGAAAAGTAAGGCATATAAACTGCAATAAGCGATGGAGATGATGAATTATTCAATGTAAGCTGTGATGATTCATCAGTTATCTAGCAGGAATATACGGGGATATGGCTTATTAACTCAGAAGGACGACAAGGGCAGGCTCAACTACTACCTGCACAACGCTCATGGCGATGTTACCAGCCTGATTGACGCAAGCGGCAAGGTGCTCAACAGCTACCAGTATGACGCTTTTGGCAATACAATGACATATGCTGAAACAGTAGCCAACCGATTCCTATACGCAGGCGAGCAGCTTGACCCGATCACCGGACAGTATTATCTGAGAGCCAGGTACTATGACCCGACAGTAGGCAGATTTACACAGGAGGATACATATAGGGGCGACGGACTTAACCTGTATGCATATGTGGGGAACAACCCGGTGAAGTACGTTGATCCCAGCGGGCTTTGTAAAGATGAGATTATAGCTGCTGTGGATGAACACATATTATATAACCCCAATATCTCTGAAGCAGCAAAAAAACAATTAAGAAAAATCATTGGTAAGGGGACGGGTAATGGTGGAACGACAATAGGACCAGCACCGTATACAGGACCAACGATATCATCAGGAACACTTGACCCGATTACACAAGCGGCGATAAAAAAAGCACAAGCTCTACTAGACAAAATGCTTGATAAATATTATCCCTACGAATGGCCAGAAGGATATAGTATTGGGGATTATACTTTGAGTGCAGAGTATATGACGAGATATAAAAATGAAGTAGATAGAGCCAATAGCGTTGCTTCGTTTTTCAATACCTTGGATTTAGCTGATGATATTAAGAAAACCTATGAAGAATTATCTGGAACAGGTGTTAGTAATCCATACACTTTAGCAGTATCATCAGTTTTGATTGGAGCCTGGAGAAATCAAGCTGATAAGGAACCGGGTATAGCTGAACTACCAGATGCATTAGGGATTAGCGGGTGGCTTACAAAGAATATTGCTAAAGCAAAAGAGAAATCAGATTTCATTGATGGTTCCAACTATAGGTATTTGGTATATAGCGGGCAATTCTTATGGGAGGAAGGACCGAAAGGGAAATTTATTGATAATATTACTACCTTACAAAATGAGATAAGTAAAAAGTCATATTCTATCTATGGCACAAGTGCTGAAAATAATGCATATAAGCAAGCTTTGACTGGTTACTTAGGAACGATAAAGAACATGAATGTGAATTATGACCAATCGGTTTCTGGTATGAATTTTTTCTTAAACAGGATAGATGATAAATACAAATAAAGAGGTGTGAAGGTCATGAAAAATAAAGTATTACTGCTGATAACGCTTTTGCTACTGATAGTTTTATCTGTGGGGTGCACGAACAGCAAATTTGATTCAAGTTATAAACAGTTTAAAGAATCTTATATTTTGGCTACTGATTTTGTTGATAAGGATAGCGATTCACTTAAAGCATTGAAAAAGATGGATTTAAATTCCTTTGAAATTGAATTTAAAAAGATGAAAGAAGCAATGGAGAGCATGAGTGCTGAATCAAATTCAAAGGATGAGAAAGGAATTTACGGAAATGTAAAAAATTATTATCAGGGGTTGGAATTCCTATTGTATGCTAATAAAAATTTTGACAAACTTACCACTGATGAAAAAATAAAAGTGGATACTGAGGTCATTTCAGCATCTATGAACAGGAAAAGCATAAAGCGGGGTGAAGAGTAATGAGCCATATCTCAAAGATACGAACCCAGTATATTATTGTAGTTTTGTGGGGCTTGTATACCTTGTATATGACTATTTTGGGAAGCTTGTTATTGTTTCCTAAGGATAGCTTTGAGATAATTCTTCCAGCAGTTATGCAAACTGTAGCCGTAATGGTATTTATCAAACTTTTTAAAGAGAAATATTTAACTGTAATTTATTTGACAGCCCTAGCCTGTTGTTTGTTGGTTATCCGTTGGCATTTCAATTTGAATCATGGAATATCACGTAAACAAGTGGTAATGTTATTTCTGATTCTTCCAGTACTTACAACAGCGGCTACATGCTTGGTAGGAAAAATAAAGAAGGTTGTTCCATTATCTTTATGGAAGAACTTTGGTATATCTCTGCTTGTGACCTTTTTTAATTTTTTGATAGCAGTTTTCACCTTTTATATATTCCACTACTGGATCTGACATAAATGATGCAGTCCGGATTGGCGCAAAGGTGGTTTAAGAGGCTGCAAACAATTTAGGGATAGCAGTAAAGTATATTGAGTATGTTTCTATCAGTATGACAGCAACGGCAGCCTGCTAACAGAGACAACGACCCAACTAGACTATGCAACGGGACAGATACTGACAACAGACCCGGAAACCGGATTGCCAATACAGCCGCAGGTTAAGAGCTACAAGAATAATGGAGATAATTACTTATGTAGCATTATATTTGAAGCAGAATAGTTGAAAAGTGAAGATCACACAGTTTCTGCTGATGTGACCTTCACTTTTTGTTGATATAAACTATGAAATAGCATATAATAAAAGTAAGGAATGCATTGGATTCACAGAAAGGAGTTTGAATATATGGAACTTGCAAAAATTACTACAAAAGGGCAGATTACAATACCAATTCATATCAGAAAGAAACTTAACTTAAAGGATGGAGATAAGGTTATTTTTATTGAAGAAAATGGGCGGGTGGTTATGGAGAACTCGACCAAGGTTGCTTTACGTGAGGTTCAGGATGCCTTTTCTGGGGAGGCTGAACGAGTTGGCTTAGAAACAGAAGATGATGTTGTAGATATGGTAAAGCAGTTTAGAAAAGAAAAATCTACACCATAACCAACAATCGGTTAAGATAGGCAGGATACACATTTTTCATGGATTACTAGAAATCAGGCAAGGTGTAAACAAAGGAACCGCCACTTGCGGAACTGCTTGGGTGGTGGTGTGGGAGGTCGGTAGATAAATTAATTATCTACCTCCTACCCGATTATACTTGACAGGCGGTGGGGATGCAGATATATGCAGTTCTGACTCGGGGAAATTGACACAATTATCAAGTTTATATAAACTTAGCATATGTGAAAGTGTGAATGTTTTGAAACAAATTCAATTCTAACATGTACAATACTATAGGGGGACTGCAAAGAAAAAATTTGGAGGAAAACTATGGTCAAAATATTCTTAATAGAAGATGATCTGAATTTATGTAATAACATAAAGAAGTATTTAGAAAAATATAAATATGATGTGGTTACAGTAGATGATTTTGGAAATTTAGAAGAACAGTTTAAAAAAGTTTCACCCCAGTTAGTTATTTTAGATATTAATTTACCATATTTTGATGGTTTTTATTTTTGCCGGGCTTTCAGACAAGTATCCAGGGTGCCTATTATAATAATTTCAGCAAGAAACGGGGCTTCGGAGCAAGTTGTTGGAATAGAACTAGGTGCTGATGATTATGTGACTAAGCCTTTCAATTTAGAAATATTGCATGCAAAAATCAAGGGTACTATAAGAAGATGTTATGGAGAATACTCTGAAAAGGAAAACATAAAAGTTAATGGAATGGAGCTTTTCGAGGACAGCTTCAGATTAAGCTATCATAATAAATCTACTGAACTTACTAAGAATGAAATGAAACTCATAAAAAAGCTTATGGAAAACCCCGATAAAATCATATCAAGGGAAGAGCTGCTTGAGACTTTATGGGACGAGGCATGCTTTGCAGATGATAATTCATTAACCGTAAATGTAACCAGGATTAAGGCTAAGCTTTTAGAGCTAAACATACAAGGAATTATTAAAACTAAAAGGGGTGCCGGATATCTTTTAGATTCTTCAGTATTAGATTGAAGGAAGGATATGTTTATGAAAAAAGAAGAGTTAATAGGCTTTATAGTTGATAGTATAGGTATTACTACAGCTTTTTTTCTTAATAGCATTTTTCTAGTATTGTTTTATCAAATAACGACTAATGGTGCAGCGGAAATTATTTACCCTATAGTTATATGTTTTACCATATATATTATTTATATCTTTTTTAGGGCAATTGGCTATTTTAATTATATAAAGAGATTAAAAGCATTAAGAGAAAGTCGAAATTTTAAAGTTGATTTCCTAAGCTATCATAGAAAATTAGTTTTTGAAATTTGCAAATATCAATTTGAAAAATATATGAGTGAATTGGGACAAGCAACTTCAAAAATGAAGGGTTTTAGACATTTCTTTGCTCAATGGATACACAGCATGAAAACTCCGGTATCCGTTATTGAGCTTGTTTTGCAAAATGATGATATTTTAGAAATAGAGGCTTTAAAAAAGGAAGTAAAAGAAGAAGTGAACAGGCTAACAGACAATCTAGACAAAGCATTAGGATTTATAAGGCTTGAAGACTTTTCTAAGGATTACCTCCCCCAAGAAATAGACTTGAGAAAGTGTATTGAAGAAACTATATATAAGAAAAAAAGAGAATTTATATATAATAAAGTTTTTCCAAAGGTTATATGTAATGAAGCTAATACGTCTATTTTAACCGATTTAAAATGGAATGAATTAATGATAGATCAACTTACTAATAATGCAATAAAATACTCAAGGTCTGAAAACGAAAGTAAGAATCTATATTACATAATTGAGAGAAAGGGTAGAAGTATTTTATTAACCATAAAGGACGAGGGAATGGGAATACCAAAACAGGATATTAACCGGATTTTTGATGCATTTTTTACAGGTGATAATGGGAGAAAAGTCAGTAATGCTTCCGGTGTAGGACTATATCTGGTTAAGGAAGTTGCGGACAGGCTTGGGCACAAGTTAAAATATAATTCAAAGGTTGGGCAGGGTAGTGAATTTCAGATTGTTTACCTTTCAAAAATGTAAGGTTGCGTTAATATAGTTCAATGGATAGTATTCCATTGAACTTTTATAATTAAAGCACAAAATGTTCTTTAGAAGGGGATCAGGTTAGCATTATGAGAATATTAGAGTGTAGAAATGTAACAAAAATATATGGTGGTAATATGGGTGAGGCTTCGACCACCGCGCTTTCCGATATTTCAATAAAAATAGAAGAAGGGGAGTTCATTGCTGTTATGGGGCCTTCAGGAAGTGGGAAATCAACCCTTTTAAACATTTTAAGCTGTACGGACAAGTCAACTTCCGGAGATGTAATTATAAATGAGAAAGAAGTTGACTGTATGAATGAAGATGAGATGGCATTATTTAAAAGAAGAAATATTGGTTTTGTATTTCAGGATTTTAATCTTTTAGACTCGTTAAATTTAAGAGAAAATATTATGCTTCCATTAATACTTGATGGTATTAAGGCTGAGGTTATGGAAAAGAAGGCAGAAGAGATAATGAAGATGTTTGGTATAGAGGATATCAAAGGGAAATATCCCTATAACATATCAGGAGGTCAGCAGCAGAGGGCAGCGGTGGCTAGAGCAGTTATGAATGATCCATTAATTATATTTGCAGATGAACCTACAGGAAATTTAGATTCTAAGTCTTCGAGAACAGTAATGGAGTGTTTTGCACAAATGAATGAAACGCTGAAAACCACTATAATGATAGTTACTCATGATGCCTTTGCTGCAAGCCATGCCAATCGTGTACTTTTCATTAAGGATGGCAATGTCCATATGGAAATTGTGAAGAGCGGAAACAGGAAAAATTTCTTTGATAAAATACTAAATTGTGTGGCTGTGATTGGAGAGAATTAAAATGAATTTTAGAAGTGTAATTTTGAAAAACATTATAGCCAGTATAAGGTATTACCTTGCATATTTTCTTTGCATATGTTTTTCAATAGCCTTCTTTTTTATGCTAGTTAATTTGGTTTGTGATTATAATTTAAAAACAGCATTTGGACAATCAGAGCTGTTTACAACTATAGTATCAATTCCTCTAGGGGTATTAGGGGTTTTCTCAATGATATTTATAAGCTATGTAAATAGGACGCTTATTAAGCAAATCAGCAAAGAAATGGGTTTATTCCTTGCACTTGGAATGGAGCGAAAAAAAATATCGACAATCGTGATGGTTCAAAACAGCACTGTTGGTGCAGCAGCAACAGCTGTTGGTCTTTTATTGGGCACGGTATTTTCAAAGCTATTTTTCATTATAATACTGGAAATATTGGATATCAGTGATATACCTTTCCAATTGCATATAAATAGTTATATTTATACTCTACTTATGTTTTTCATAATATATTTATATTTATTATTAAGAAGCTTGACTATAGCTAAAAAACTTCAAGCTAATGAACTTCTCAAGGAAAGCAGAAAGAAAGAAAATATAGGGTTTCAAAGTCCTATTTGGGGAATAGTTGGGGTAATCTTGATGCTCTCTTCATACTTGATATTTAAGAAGTATGTTTATGTTGAAAAATTAGCTTTTATTGTTTTTTTGGGATATACAGTAATTACTTTTGCAGGTTTAAATTTATTATTATCTCAGCTTCACAATGTAACAAGCTTTTTGGGCAAAAGGAATAAAGATATTTGGTATAAGAACTTGATATTTAATACAAATCTTCGGCATAAAATAAACTCAAATAAGAAATTTATATTTGCATTATCCATTACCTATTATGTTGTGTTTTTATTTGGAATTATGAGTTACCATGAATATATAAGAGTGGAGAATGTATCAAGGCAGAAAAATCCATATGATTTTGTTTACATGGATTTCGGGGAGAACAAAATCACTAAAACATCATTAGATGAAATAATAAAAGATGAGAATGTGACTATAACTAAAGAGGATTCAATACAGTTCATTGAGATGTCAATGGATAATAACCCGGTATTTTTTATACAGGATGATAACTATAATGAAATTTTTAGTAAAGATATAAAAGTATCTAGAGGCAATTGTATTTTACTAAGAAGCAATACGGCAGCAAACAGCGATGAAAAGATGATACAGGCTAAAGCTATAGTAAATTATAGCGAAGACTTTAGTAAAAATACTTTAGGTAATGGATATAGCTTTAATATTGAAGATATTCAAGAGAGGCCGCAGATTTCTTCCCATTCCTATATGTCCCTTATACAGGATATTTGCATAATTTCGAAGGAAGACTTTTATGAGATTTCAAATGAAATAAACAGCCAATCAAATGAAACTATGTATCTATACAATCTAAAGAACTGGAAGGATGGCTATAGAATTGAAAGCTCTCTAAACGAAATTCAGGAAAGTAACTTTGCGTTTTCTACCTTTGGGGAAGTAAAAAGATTGAAATCACAACATGGTTTATTGTTCTTTTTATTTAGCTATATTTGTTTCATATTCTTCCTGTCAGCGGGTTCATTAATATACTTCAAGTATTTCTCAGAGATTGATTATGAAAAGAAGATTTATAGAAAACTTAAGTGTATTGGAATTACAAATAAAGAAATTAAGAATATGATAGGAAAAGATATGTTATTAATATTCTTTTCCCCATGCATGGCAGGCGGCCTATTAAGTTCCCTGCAATATTTTGAATTATATCCAGACTATCAAAGAGCAGATTTGACGACAGCTAGCCTAAGTTTTATAGCCATATGTGTAATATTTCAAGTTATATATTATTTTATAACAAGAAGAAAAGTATATATGGAGGCTCTAAAATAGAAGCTGAGCCTCCCTCTTAAACTTTACTAGGGAAATATCTATAATTTTGTAAGTCTATCTTTTTGCCTGGTTTAGACCATTCTACATTCATTTCAGAAGGTAACTTCCCGGTGTTAAAGCACTTCTTGATAACATCGTCAAGGCCGTCAACAAAAACTCCATCTACATCTTCATGTTTTTTAACAAGCTCCTTAGGAAAATCGATAATTTCAGGCATAGATTCTTGCATGCCATTTACACAGATTACATGGTTTATAGCTGCATCTGGGTCACAAGGCATAATTGCATCACCTCTTATGGCATCCATTGTTGCCCATATCTTTTTTTCTTCTTGGGATTCATAGGGAGAACCATAATTTTTAACTGTTCCATCTTTAAACTTTGCCAAGATACCGGTTTGCTCATTGCTATCAAAATGAATTATTGCATTCTCAAACTCATAACAGAAAATGGGGTCTACGGTTTCCTTTGATGCATGTGATGCTACGAAAAAAAGTTCAGTCCCCCCAGCCGTATATACTCTTGAAAAAACAGTATCAAAGTTCTCAATATTGTTAGCCCTGTACAGTTCTGCACTAACTTCTGCCGGGGTTGCGCTTTTATTAACTTCGTCGCCCAGAACATACAGCATATTATGCAAATAATGTGCAGCGGCATTACTAGCAACGCTATCCAGTATCCACTCGCCCGTTACAGTTTTTATCTTGGCAGCCCACGGCCTTTGGTAATAATCCCTGGTTCTAGGCCAAAGAACCATCGTTTTAAGCCTCTTTGCTTTACCAAATTTACCATCCATAATATCCTTCTTTAAACCCTGTATAGCATCACAGAATGACCATTGGAAGCCTATAGCCAATATCTTGCCGTATTTATCTTTGGCTTCAATCATCTCAATCGCATCCTGTACAGTTGCAGCAATTGGCTTTTCGCATAAAACATTACTACCCTTTGAAAGCGCATAACACACCTGTGATTTGTGCAAATTAATGGGGGTTGTAATTAATGTCAGGTCAGCTTTACTATTTTCAAAAAACTCCTCCATGGATGAATATACCGGTATTCCCATTCGCACTAATTCAGGAAAGAGAATACAATTCTCGGGTCTGGGGTCAATGATACCTTTGATTAAAAATTCATTATCATTTCTCTTGTCAAGTAATTCTTTGACATGGTATTGAGCATATCCACCAATTCCTACAAGCAGGAGTCCTAAAGGATTATTCATTTCACAATCTTCCCTTCGAAAATAAATTTAGTCTATAATTTCGTTGTCCATAAAGCTATTCCACACAGTTTCAAACCAGTTGTCCTCTTGGGGTATTGGCCGCACCTGCTTCCATTCAGCACTAAATAAGGCCTCATTGTCAAGTTCAGCCTTTATATTGCAGACCATATCCGTAAGTTTATCCTCTCCATTGAGATATTTTAGGTAATCAGGCAGTCCCTTAGCTGGAGGTATACCATTCGAGTCGCAAATTATATATGAGCCCCTGCTCACACCCTTGGCTTTTATATATTCCTTCATAGCAAAAAGATATGCCGCCTGTGTAATCAAAAGATCCCTATTACGAAATGCATCCGCCAGTTCAGTGGGAGAGGAAATCTTAGTGACACTCTCAATCTCCTTAAGCTGCCTTATTGCTTCATTGTAGGCCTGATCTAATCCTTTAGCGGAACGGATCATCGCTCCTGACGACGTCATACGCTTCTGGATTGATTCCCTTATCTCATATACATTGGAATTCTTACAGCTGTTATTAATGAATTCCTTTGCCAAATTTAAGTACTTTAATATACCATCCAAATTCTCATTCGTGAAATGATCAACCGGCGGAGGATTATCTGAATAGTGGCAGCATATATACTGAGCTGCTCGTAAGCTTCCTGTCTGTGTCGAGTTAAGTGCTGTGCCACCAGGCCTGTAAACGCCGAACGTCCCATTAACTTCACCGACTGGGAAAAAGTTTGCCAGATTACTTTCCCACCATATGTTGCCAACGAGTCCGCCGTTGCAATGCTGTGCACACACATCAATTTCAAGGTATTCTCGGCTTAAATCTATCCCATTCTTTTTATATAGATCGACCGCCGGTGCATTCATTTTCATCAAACGGTCGATAGGCTTGCCAAACAAACACCCCGACTTTAGCAAATACTCATATGCTTCTTCTCCAAGGAGTGCAAAATCAAAACTGCCATTTTTAACTGCCCTATGTGGATTATCAGTATAATCCAAGAATACGCGTCTTCCTTTTACCTGTGTCTCGTTATAGACCAGAATATCAATCAGGGATGACCCTTTGATTTTACGTGCATCGAACGGCCACTGGTAACCTTTAAGGAATATGGCATTGAGCATTTCTGTAACATTGTCATAATACTCATCCAGGAACTCCCGCTCGTCACTACCATCCTTATTGGTTGAAACGTATCTTGGCAGTATTTGCTGATATGAACCCGACAGATTCCATCTGAATTTTATTGAGGCAATACCAAACTGTGATTCCGTAAGGTTTACACCTTTTGCTCCCGCTTCAAAAGCAATGCCCATACTTCCATTTTGGGACAGAGGATATACCGATTTATGGTATATACCTGCCGGGCCTCCGGTTGCATATACTATATTTGTGCAACTAAATATCGTAATACCATGATTCTCACTAGCAGCCTCAGCAGTATTTAACGCAACTAAACCAACTGATTTCTTCTTTCCGTCTTTCCCTTCATTTGTAAGTATGCCAATCGCCAGATAGCCATTAAATACTTGTATAGATTTTTGTATTACTTGCTCTAACAATCTTTCTGTCATAAACTTTGAAGTGAGTGGTCCAGCGGATGTTGCCCTTTGCCTAGGGTCATGGTCGGTCTTGTATCCCACATATTCCCCATAACGATTATGAGGGAAGGGCACTCCAATATTTACAAGCTTGTAGAATGACCTAGTCGACAACGATGACTCTATAAGGGCTATGTCCCCATGCATTGAACCGCCACTAAAAAGTCTTTGCCATTTCCATTACCGAATCAGGTGAATCCCCGGCTTGCGTGAGCTTGTAATATGTCTGTTTGTCGGAACCAGTATTCCTTGATGTCCCCATGTATAAGCCTTCTGTCAGAATAGCTATATCCTTTTGCCCTATACTATGAAGGCTGTCAGCGGCATTTAGAGCAGCTGCGCCGCTCCCCACCACAACTGTATTGAGGCTGTAGACATCATACTTTATCCCGTCAATCACCATATAATCCTTTATCAAACCCTCACCTCCCCAAAATAAATACTAAGTAAACAAGGCTCCTACAAGCGCCTTATATGAAAGCCTCCGTCAACATTTATTACCTGACCTGTCGAAAAGTCAAGCATTCCGGATGCCAGCACAGAGACAGCGTTTGCAATATCCTCCGGGTATCCCCACCGCTTAATGGGAGTAATTCCTGCATCAATTAACTTGTTGTATTTGTCTGTGACTGTTGATGTCATATCAGTAAAAATAATTCCTGGTTGAATTTCAAAAACGCCTATTCCATATTCAGCGAGCCGGTCGGCAAACAATTTTGTTATCATGCTTATCCCTGCTTTTGAAATACAGTACTCTGGCCTATTTGTTGAAGAAGTGTATGCAGACATTGAAGAAATATTGATTATCCTTGGCTTTATACCCTTATCTAATAGGCTAATCATAGTATTCGCCACAAGCTGTGTCATAAAGAAGGTGCCTCTTAAATTTATTTTTGTTACAAAATCGAAGCTCTCCTCACTTGTTTCGAGCAGATCTAATCTTTCTTTCGGGGCAACACCTGCGTTATTTACTAACAGATCAATCCTTCCAAACTCATCCATAATTCTGGTAACGACTTCTTTTCGCCCATTATCTACAGACATATCACCCTGTGCGTATAAGACCGGATTCCCACATGACATTAATTCATCTATTTTTCCCTTAACCTCGCTTAAATTTGCAATATCATTTACTACAACCGCGTATCCCTCTTTCACTAACCTTTGGGTAATGCCGTATCCAATACCCCTGGCTGATCCGGTTACCAATGCTACCTTATGATCTATCATTATTTATTTCCCCCCTCTTATAAGTATGCTAATCTAGTTAACAACCTTCCTATACATAGGTACATATTTTTCTGCATCCCTTACTACGCATCCTGTATTTGATCCAGCCCTTAAAAGTGTAGCACATTTGCTGCAGGCAACGCAGGTTTTGCTCTTGTTTAATTCGCCTCTGCTTAAAATGTCAGATGCAAAATCGGGGTAGGCAAGAGCCATTCGTCCAAATCCGATTAAAGACGCTAGACCATGCTCCAGGCTGGCAGCTGCAAGATAAGGAGAAAACTGCCTCAAATAGCTGTAGCCGGTTCCCACAACGAGCATTTGCGGATATGCCTTTTGAATTACACCTATGCCATTAACCATTCTTGCCACACCCTCAAGGGGATGCTCCGGAGGCATATAATCGCCCTTATCATAAGGCCTGTTTACATGCGGATTCAAGTAAGGTGTTCCCATTGTAATGTCAATAAGTCCTACTCCTCTTTTATAGAGTAGCCCGACCAGCTTAAGTGGTTCAGTAAGGTCAAAATTGAGATAATTGTTTCTGTCAACACCCCAGCCGTACGGATATTCTATGGCATCATATATATTAAGTCTTGAAGCAATAATAAAGTCCTTGCCAACAGCATCCCTTACCTTATCGACTATATTTAGCAAAAATTTGGTACGGCCTTCAAAATCTCCACCATACTTTCCGTCGCGTGTAAATGCAGACAATAGTTCAGAAATCAGATAGTGGTGGCAGGCCTTTATATCAACTCCACTAAAACCGGCTTTCTTTGCAAGAAGGGCAGATTTTACATATTCATCCTCGAGCCTTTCTAGCTCTCCATCAGAAATTATTCTAGCATTGTCTTCATTTTTATATTTGTTTTCCATGAAGGGATTCTTGCATGCTATTATTGGCTCGAATTTCCCATTAGGTTTGCTGAACCTGCCTGAATGTGTAAGCTGCATTATAGTAACCGGGGTAAAATCGCTCCCATGTTGCTCTCTTGCACTTTTTCTGATGCCTTCTGTTGTCTTCTGAAACTCAGAAAGGTTTTTTTCAGTAACTTGAAGTTGCTTTGGTGAAGCTTTCCCCTCTGAAGCAACCGCAACAGCCTCAAACCAGATAAGGCCGGCACCGCCCCGGGCAAATCTTTCATAACGGCGGTTTGTCAAAGGACCGGGACTTCCTTCATTCGTACCATCACACCCTTCCATAGGATGTACAGCCAACCTATTCGGTATGCTTATCCCGTTAACTATTGCCGCTTGGTGAAATAAACTCATCTTGTCCGATAATTTTAGATCAAGCCCGAGGTTTTCTGCTTCGCTCCTTACATCACTTAAAGTTTTATAGCGAAAAGGTACAAATGCCATAAGAATCACTCCATTTACTTTTAATCTAAGCATGTATTATACATAGTTTTATTAGTGCATCACAAAATCTATAATCGTCTTTATTTGATATTATATCAAGCTTAATGCTTGAATACTTGAACTTCCTTGACAAAATATCAGCGTTTTTTGATATAATAAAATAAAA
Source organism: uncultured Oscillospiraceae bacterium (assembly GCA_964592435.1). Taxonomy (GTDB): domain Bacteria; phylum Bacillota; class Clostridia; order Acetivibrionales; family DTU013; genus JAAYBT01. Next base: position 9,299 of record CAZQCL010000011.1, on the reverse strand, counting down.
AGGAGGATTCTCTTTGGATAAAAAGATTGCATTATTCTATAGAATGAACGAGAAAGAATTTGAACTTGAGGAACACAACCACAACTCTCATGAAATTGTATATATCATAGATGGGAAATCCATGTTTGAAATAAACGGACATAAATATTCATGTGGACCTAATACACTTATATTTATCAGCAATTTTGAATCACACAAAATGAGAATACTCCAATATCCTTACTCAAGGTACTACCTGTTGATTGACCCCGGAATATTAAATTCACTATTGAGTTCGCCGCTTCTCGCATCAATATTTAAATATCGTCCTAATCATTTTAATCATACTGTTATCCTCAGCGAAAATGACAAACCACACTTTACAAAGCTGTTCCAGTGGATGCATACCAACAGTGAAAAAGACAATATTCTTACCAAAGAATACTTAATGTCTTGCTTTAATTTATTATTGATTGATCTGTATAATAAGTATAATAGCGTCTTTCCAATACTTCAGCAGGACAAGTCAGCACTAACTATTCTAGAAATACAAGAGTATATTGATTCGAACTTCACGCAAGATATCAGACTGAACGATGTCGCCGACAAGTTTTACATCAATTTATACACGGTTTCCAGAAATTTTAAGAGGTATACAGGACTAACATTCAAACAGTACATAATTCTTCAGAGGATTTCAAAAGCTCGGCAATTACTGGTTGACACAACGGATTCTGTCACCCAGATTGCGATGGATTCAGGGTTTGGAAACGTAAACCACTTTATACGGACCTTCAAAACAGTTGAAGGTATAACCCCTTATCAGTACAGAACCCGTTTTCACAAACAATCTATACCTTAACTTTTTCACCATATACTTTCTATATTATCCTTTTATTCCTGTGGTCGCAATTCCCTCAACAAAGTGCTTCTGTGAAAAGAAGAAAACTGCTATCGGAGGAATAATGGCGATAAGCGACATTGCCATTATCTGATTCCAGTTTACGGCGCCTTGAATGTCAAGTGCCATTCTTAGCCCGAGCGCTACTGTAAATTTTTTAACGCTATTTACATAAATTAATGTATTGAAAAAATCATTCCATGTCCATATGAACTGGAATATGGCTGCCGAAAAAAGTGCAGGCTTGCTGAGCGGAATCAGGATTCTAATCAGTATTGTGAATGAATTGCATCCGTCTATGACAGCCGACTCGTCAAGCTCCCTTGGAATGCCCCTGAGGAATTGTACCAGCATAAAAATGAAAAATGAGTTGCTGGCGAATATAGCAGGGATGTAAAACGGAAGATAGCTGTCCAACCACCCGAAAGTATTGAAGAGTATGAACCTTGGTATTATGATGACAGCATTGGGCAGCATCAAAGTGGCCAGCATAAGCATAAACAATACTTTTTTATAAGCAAACTCAAACCTGGCAAAGCCATAAGCAACAGTAATGCTGGAAACCAGTGTAAAAAACACCACAGGTACAACCAGCTTAATAGTGTTTAGAAAAAACACACCGAAGGTGAATTGCCCACTGCCCTTCCAGCCTTGCTCAAATGAATCCCAGACGAAAGTTGAAGGAATCAGGCTAAGTGTGCCGAAAATTTCGTTATTTGGTTTAAATGCCGCAAAAATCAGCCATAGTAAAGGGAAAATCATTATAAAGCCTGTCAAAATTAATAGGATATATATGATTGTGCGACTTATTTTCTTTTTCATAATGCTCATTTCCCCCCATCTTCATAGTAGACCCAGCTTGACGAGGATTTGAATATCAGGGATGTAAAAACAAGTATGATTATAAACAAAATCCATGAAAGCGCACTGGCATATCCCATCTTGAAAAATCGAAAACCTTCGTCATAAATCTTGAGCACATATAAATAGGTTTGATTCATAGGGCCGCCCCTGTCTGTTATTACCAATGCCCCGGTAAACTCTTGAAAGGTATTGATTATTTGCATAATTAAATTGAAGAATATGATCGGTGATAGCTGAGGCAATGTTATTGAGAAAAACGTTTTAATCCCGGAAGCACCGTCAACTTTGGCAGCTTCGTATAATTCAGCAGGTATTTGTTTGAGACCGGCAAGAAACAGTACCATGGATGATCCGAACTGCCATACCACAAGAAAGCTAAGGGTATATAATGCGAATGATGGGTTTCCTAGCCAGCTCACAGATGGGATAGAGAATATTGATAGTATGTTGTTGACATACCCCTCCTTCATAAACATGGCCTTCCATAGTATTGCAATAGCCACACTCCCGCCCATTATAGAGGGAATGTAGTAGACTGTTCTGAAAAAATTGATAAATTTCAGCTTCATATTCAAAAGCAGGGCAATAATCAATGCAGTGACTAGTTTGAGAGGGATCGAGACCAAAACATAGATGAATGTTACCTTAAGTGAATGCCAGAACAGCTCATCTTTTGTAAACATATATATATAATTCTTCAAACCGATAAATTCGGGTTTGCTGAACATCCTATAGTCCATAAAGGAATACACAAGTGATGATAAGAGTGGATATAATTGGAATATGGCAAAACCAATAATCCAGGGAGCTATATAAAGCAATCCGATATTTCGTTTTGTGGTGCATCTTTTGTTAAGCATTTCTGTAGTTTTCCTTTCAAACAAATATTGGATATTGATAAGGCGGCCGTAAAGCGATGAATATAGTACATTCATCGCTTTACGAACCAAGACTTTTGAGGTAAAAGATTATGATTTATTTCATAGAAACTTTTATCTCAGCTAGCTTTTCCTCAAGTCTGGACACCATATCTTCGGCTGCTTTTTCAGGGGTTTTGCTCTTGAAGCCTACTTCATTAATGATATCTTGCACAATTTTATCAACTTCTGAATTATTACTATTGGAATTTACAGGGGAACCGGCATTCGCCTTGCCTAATTCTAGTGCATCGGAAAGCAGGGGGTCTATCTTGCTTCCATCCACCAGTATTTTTGTAGCTGCTGAAGTGGGAGGTACGCCTCTGGAATCGCCCAACGCCAGCAGGGCATCCTTGTCATTACTGTAGAAATCCAGGAATTTTGCGTATTCATCCAAGTCCTTTGAGTCAATGTTTATGCAGGTCAGAACGCCGGGCTTTATAGTAATGGCGGTATCTTTTGCATCTGCCATTATCGGAGGAAGCATGACACCAAGTTCGAAGGTAGAATTGCCCTTAATTTTGCTTATTGTTCCGTCAAAATTGTAAATGATTCCGGACTTTCCACTTTGCCAGGACAGTCTTTCGTCGGCCTCGGCAATGGTCGCGGCATCTTCATAGGGAACTACGACTCCGTTATCGATAAGCTGTTTGAAATAAGTAAGCGCTTCAGTAATAACTTCCTTATCATAGCCAAGTGAATAATCATCAGTTATCAGGTTGCTCCCGTTCTTTTGCTTCATGTAGGATAGAAGCAGATTCTTAATCATCCCGAAATGTGGCTCGATCAAATAGGCTTCGGGATCCTGCTGATGTACCTTTGTTCCGATATCAAGCATATTATCCCAATCTAGCTTGGTATTGATATCGATATCAAACTTTTTGAAGAAATCCGTATTGCATATGAACATAACCGTTGTTATACTTTTTGGTATTCCCTGGAGCTTTCCGTCGATTTCACAGAAGTTTTTGAGAAATGTTTTGTCGATGCCGGAAATATCAATTTTATCAGCCATTGTGTATAGGTCAACGAATAGCTCGCCCTGCTTGTAGAGGTCTGCGATCCAGATGTTATCAACCTGCATAACATCAGGTGCCGCACCGCCGGCTAGTTGAGTAACTAATTTCTGATAATATTCCGAATATCCGCCATACTCTGCCTCAATAGTCACATGAGGGTTGTTTTTGGTATAAAGATCGATAGCATCCAGTGTCGCCTTATGCCTGGAATCCCCGCCCCACCATGAAAACCTCAATGTAACCGGATCAGGGGTAGATGGTGTAGTGACTTCATCTGGGACTGAGGCTGTGTCCTGAGCCGTGGTGTCAGAGGTGCCTTGGTTCCCCTGTACAGATTTGGTATTTGCGCATCCTGTAAACATGGCTAGAATCAACGTCAGCGCGCACACAACTGCAAGAAATTTTTTTAGCTTTTTCATATTTTCATTCCTCCCCACTTATTGATTACTTATGACATAATGCTATCATCAACGATATAAGCAATAAATACATCCCACTTAGCAAAAGGTCTTTTGTTTTGACATAAGTCAGATGATAGGGATATTTGTTGACATTTGGTTTGATTTGTTGCAATTTAAGTACCAACAATGTTGAATAGATGCAAAAACGAGTATATACTTGAATTATACCACGACTCTGCAGATGTCGGATACTATCATAAGGATAAAGTAGCGATGTATAATCTGGTCATTGTTGATGATGAATCAAAAATCAGAAATGGGTTATGTAATTATTTTCCCTGGCATGAAATTGGGTTTAGAGTCACATATGACGCGAAAAATGGCAGGGATGCATTAAATTATATACAAAACAACCATGTGGACGTTATTCTGTCCGATATAAAAATGCCTGAAATGTCAGGTATTGAATTGATTGAGCAGCTTCATATGCAAAAATCTAAAATTAAGGTTGTTTTCCTTACAGGCTTCAGAGAATTCGAGCTCGCGCAAAAAGCACTAATCTTTGGAGCTGTGAATTTTATCGTTAAGCCAACCAAATACCATGAGCTTGTCAGTATATTTTCAAAGATTAGAGAGGATTTGGATGAGTGTGAAACGCAGTGTACTAACGATATAAGTTCAGATACTCAAAGCCACAATAGCAAAATTATTGCACTTATCAAATCCTACATAGACGAGAATTACAATCAGGTTACATTGAATGATATCGCAGGACTTGTGTATATGAGTCCAACATATGTGAGCAAGTATTTCAAGCAAAAAACCGGGCAGAAATTCTCCGACTATGTAATATCGGTTAAGATGAAAAAGGCTGCGGAGCTGTTAAATGATATTAGGTACAGGATATGCGATGTGAGTAACATGGTGGGGTATGAAAATGCAAAGAATTTCTCAACTACTTTCAAAAAGTATTATGGGAAAAACCCTAAGGAGTTCAGGGAGAAATCATAATAATGTAACAGGCTCAGGATTTATGGCCAACAGAAACAAGAAGTTTTTCAAAAAAAACTTTTTTCTGTTTATTATGCCTACTCTTGTCCCCATTCTAATACTGGGCACATTTACCATAATAATCTCCAATAATTACAACAGGGAAAATTTCCACAAAAATAACACTGCAATGCTCAAGCAAATGAAAACAAATATCGATCTGGTGCTGAATGAAATGGAAACAATGGACATGAATTTTAGCTACAATAATGATATTTCAGTTCAAATAAAAAAATTGATGGAAAATTCAGCTTATACCCTTGAGGAATACAGAATAAATGAATTGGTCAATGATTTTGTTTCTTCGCCGGCAAATTCAAAACCATTTATATATTGTGTTTATGTTTATTTTAACAACAGCAGGGGAAGATTTATTTCTTCCTCTGATGGCTTGAATACGCTGGATGATTTTGCAGACACATCGTGGTTCATGTCATTTTCGGGAAAAGAAAGCAACACAAACTTGTGGACTGAGATCAGGCATATTTCTCATTATGAATTCCAGCCCAGTGTAGCTGTACTAACAATATACAAAAAAATATATTCTCCGGGAGTATATAAGGCAAACGGAGTCATTGTGATGAATATCTACTTAAGCTTTTTGCAAAAAATGCTTGAGGATCTGACAACATTCAAGGATCAGTCGCTTATTGTTATTGATGAAAATGATGCAGTTTTATTTGGAAATAAGCAGGCTGGGTATCTTTCCGCCGGGGATATTGATTCTATCAACAGAAAAGATGATGCTTTTTTCACCTACATATCGGGAAACAATCGTTACAATGTGTTTAAGCTCGAGCCCGGAAGATATGGCTGGAAATATGTATCTGTCGTTCCGGACAGTTCATTCAATCAGGTAACGATTCGGCTAAGGGTTCTGACTATTTCCTTGCTGGCCCTTTCTATGGTATTGGCCGAGGTTCTGGCATATTACCTTACGCGGAAGAATCTCAGCAGCATAAACCAAATAATTTCGATAATCGATTCTGCGGAAAACCAACGCCCGCTGCCTCCGTTACCGGCTGTTGTAAAGGACGAATACAGCTACATCATACACAGTATTTTAAATGCATTTATGGAACAAAGCTACCTTAAGCTGCAGTTGTCGGAGAGAAAGTTCAAGCAGCAGGCTGCCGAGCTTCTTACATTGCAGTCTCAGATAAAGCCTCACTTTCTGAATAACACTCTGGAAACGATTTATTGGGAAATGCTGCGAATAAGCGCTAAACCTACAGTTGCGCATAGAATGCTTGAAAACTTATCAGATATGCTGGAGTATTCACTCAACAGCGAGGATGATTTTGTGGATCTGGAGGATGAAATCGAAAACACCATAAGCTATATTAATATACAGAGATACAGGTATGGGGATAAATTTGATGTCTACTGGGACTATCTCCCCGATGTCAATGACTGCAAGGTTAAAAAGCTGATTCTTCAGCCCCTGCTTGAAAATAGCATCTACCATGGCATTAAAGAAAAGGAGGGGAACTGCTTTATCAAAGTCAAAATAATAAAAGGCGCATCGCATTTGAGGATTTTTGTAGCCGACAACGGAGTAGGTATTTCACCCGGAAGATTGAAGGAAATAAAGCAGAGGCTTGACTCCTCCGAGGATCTGTCTGAGCATATTGGATTGTTCAATACGAATAAAAGACTGAAGCTAACATATGGCGACAAATATGGAATAGGAATTCGCAGTCTGCCTCAGGTTGGAACTGTGATTTATTTATGCATACCACTAAAATAGCGCTATTGACGTATACAATACTTCGGTGTAATATAAGTAGAGTAATTAATATAATCTTCAGGGCAGGGTGAAAGTCCCTACCGGCGGTAATGCGATAAAACGTTAGCCCGCGAGCGAGAGCCGATCAGGTGTGATTCCTGAGCCGACAGTAAAGTCTGGATGGAAGAAGGTTGCAATGCAGTTTTGTATTCTATATTCCCTGGGGTTATATTCCGGGGAATTTTATTTGTGGCCAGAGCGTAGCATATCAATTTCCCCGCTTAAATTTATTTTGCGGAGGTCATGTAAAATGGCAACAATGGCGATATTGTCAGCGCTTTCAATTGTCTTGATGCTGCTGATAAGATTTCCACTCATTCCGGCGGCGCCCTACCTGATTTATGAACCGGCAGATGTGCCCATATTAGTCGGAACGTTTCTTTTTGGACCGCTTTCGGGTCTGTTAATGACACTTGTGGTATCAGCGATACAGGCGTTCATGTCTCCTGATGGATTTGTAGGGTTTGTAATGCATGTGACAGCTACGGGGGCCTTTGTGGTGACGGTGGGCGTGATTTACAGAAAAATTCACAGCATAAAAGGCGCAGTTGTTGCTCTTATAGCTGGAACACTTGCTATGACGGCTGTTATGATTCCGGTCAATCTTGTCATTCAGCCTGCTTTTCGCAACATACCGATTGAAGCCGTCAAAAGCTCGCTGGTACCGTTTATTATACCCTTTAACCTGCTAAAGGCTGGCATAAACTCAGCGCTAACGTTTTTTGTGTATAAAAGGGTTAGCAAGATCGTCAATAAATATTTGGATTGACGCCTGTTTGATGCAATTATTACAGAATTTTATGAGCTTTTTCATTATTACGAGCCATTTGGTTGAGCATTATTGTGTTTTTCGCTTGGCAGCAACTCCCTCAGGAAAGCATGCATTTCATCAAACTTCTTTGTGCGTATTTGTATACGCCTCCCGAGACGGGTTGCAAGGTTAAAGGCAAAATCCCTGCAAGCATCCATATCATACAACTGTATGGTGTTTAAGTGCATCATATAAATGCCCTTTCTTTGAAGGACTGCTGATCGTATCGAATCTTTCCCATGTTCCGTCGGGCTGCTGTGATAAGTAAAGCTCTCATATTCGACTCCCAATTTCGCCTGTTTATAATACAGATCCACAAAACAACGATCTTGTCCAAGGCGTATCTTTGCTTCACCAAGCAGTCTTATCTCATGATTAAAAACTACGCCATTAAGCCCATAGCCTCCCAGAGCGTGAGGCAGTCCCAGGATCATATATGTCAGCGATTCCATAATTGACGCTGAACCCTCCATCACATACTTCATAGCCCGTAAAGCTTTTTTGCGTCCATGAAATCCTGCGGTTTTTGCAATGAATGTATCAAGTTTTTTCTTTGTCGTGATTGCCGCCGATGGTAGTCCCGGCGGATGCGAACATAACTGCAAACCCAGCAAGATAAGTCGATGAAGGCACAATTTATTTGCAAGCTCTAGAAACAACAATTCTGGGGATGCAACCATTCTGCCTTCTCTGCTTGTTACTGCCCCAGGTGGAAGAGCAAATTCTGTTGAATGAACCTTTTTACCATTATTGCGAGATCGTGCATTGTATTTGGTAACTGTAATATCGGCAGCATCAATTCCTGAAATCTCGTTACCGATAACAGTTTCTACAAATGGGATATTCCACATCCTGGCAGCTAAAAAATCGCTTATATAACCATCCATACTATTATTTTACACAATAGTGAGCAAAATCCCCACTTATGGGCAATTATTTTCGATAAAATGGAGTTTATTGGATAATGAAGTTACATAATCCAGAATACAACGCGTTATTTGGCTCAACAACTAAAAATCGAACAATTGACTGCCCAGAGATGGAAATTTTGCACACATTGATGACGCTTTGAGTGTTGCTTGTCGACTTTTAGGGTGACTTTTTGGGTGGGCACATCGCAAAAAGCATCTTTTGGAAATCCATTGACAACACTCTAAAAACGTACTAAAATTAAATAAATATGTAATAATTTACCTGAGAAGCATTCTGTTTGCTGCAAATGCGTATAGCTTGCTTCATTAACAACTGATTTTCCCGGAAATACAGTTTGGAGGATAAGTCAATGGATGTAAACAGGCAAAAAGTGCGTGAACTGATGAAAAGCAATTGTGCAGGAAATTACAACCGGTTTGCAAGGGAGCTCGGCGTTGATCCGTCACACCTTTACAGGTATTTGAACACGGGCATAGGCGGCGGTAAGAAAATACTAATGTCTATTATGCAGTATTGTAAGACGAACGGGTTGAACTTTGATGACTATATCAGCGGCTGATGAATGTTCAGAGATATTCCTTCTATGATAGGAATTTGCTTTTGCCATAATCAGAGTAACACATTAAAAATTGACC